>JAFZZD010000346.1 GCA_017615955.1 Victivallales bacterium | reverse complement strand
GAAGCCCTGCCGAGCTGACTCTAACAAAGCGGGCCTTCTCCTGAAGCTGAGGTATGTTGCGGGCACCGCAGTATCCCAGCGAGAAGCGAAGCCCACCAATATACTGGTTCAGCACATCGGCCACCGCGCCCCTGTAGGGGATCATGGCCTCGATGCCCTGGGGCACCAGCTTGTCGCTTAAAGTGTCCGCCGCCACGCCATAGCGTTCGCGGCTGCCCTTGCCGCAGCGCATTGCCTCCAGACTGCCCATGCCCCGGTAGGCCACGTATGTGCGCCCCTGATGCAATATGCGCTCGCCGGGGCTTTCCTCGGTGCCGGCCAGGGCGGATCCCATCATGACGCTGGACGCGCCTACAGCCAGTGCCTTCGCCACGTCGCCCGAATGGGTAATGCCGCCATCGGCGATGATTGGTATCTCGTCGCCAATGACCTTGGCGGCGTTGTATATTGCAGTCAACTGCGGGACGCCCACGCCCGCCACCACACGTGTGGTGCAGATTGAGCCAGGCCCGATTCCAACCTTAACGGCGTCAGCCCCTGCCTCGTACAATGCCTTTGCTCCTTCCGATGTGCAGACATTGCCCGCCACCACATCGACGCCAGGATAGCGCTTCTTGATTTCCTTAAGTGTATCCAGCACGCCCTTTGAATGGCCATGAGCCGTGTCCAGAATGAGCGCATCCGTCTCCACGGCAACCAGCGCCTCGATGCGTTCCCAGTCATTGGGGCCGACGGCGGCGGCCACCCTCAGCCTGTGCCTGCTGTCCCTGTTGAAGTCGGGTTCCATATTGTTGATGAGGGTGCGCACATCCTGATAGCTGTAAAGCCCGCACAGCTTGCCCTCGGAATCAATGATAGGCAGTTTGCCCACCTTGTTCTTACGCATTGTCTCGAACGCCTCGTTCATGTCTGTCGCCTGGGTGGCGGTGACCAGGTTCTTCGTCATCACGTCCGCCACTGGCACATCCGTGTCCAGCAGGTATTTCATGTCCCTGGAAGTCAGGATGCCCACCAGATGCCCCTCGTCATCCACAATCGGGAAGCCGCTGAAGGTATATCTATTCTCTTCCTTGATTCGAAGAATCTCGCTGACCTTCATGTCCTTCTTGAAAACGACTGGGTGCAGGATAAGTCCATGCAGGTACTGCTTGACCCTCTGTGCCTCCTCCGCCTGGCGGGCAGGCGTCAGGTTCTTGTGGATTACGCCGATGCCGCCCAGCTTTGCCATCTCGATTGCCATGGCGTGCTCGGTCACGGTATCCATTGCAGCGCTGATGAACGGCGCATTTAGGGATATGTTCCTGGAGAAGCGGGTGCTGGTGGCCGTCTCCCCTGGCAGGAAATCCGCATATATAGTCTCCATTGAGACATCGTTGAATGTAAGGGCCTCGTATCCCTGGGCCTCCATGAACTTTCTGATGTACTCGTTAAGCATTGCTCACCTTCCTATTTTTCTATCAGCCGTACTGTGATCTTCTTGCACCGACGCTCATCCGCCACCGCGTCGCTGACGGTTTCGACCTCCGTGTCCTTCTCCAGGGCAAGATGGATGATGCGTCTTTCAGAGGGGGAGAACGGCCCGATCACCCGGGGCATCCCCAGCTTCTTGACCTCGCGGGCAATGTCCTTGGCCATTGCCTGGAGACGCTCCACCTCCTCGAAGGGAAGGCGGCTCTTCCGGTCACCCGACTTGGCTTCGGACTTCGGCGGATTCACATGGTAGCCATCTATCTCCAGGGAAATCCATGGAAAATGCTGCCCTTTTTCCTCATCTTTGCGAATGATGCGGTTGAGTATCATCTCCAGGCTCTCCAGCGTCTGGCCTCCACGCCCGATCAGGCGCCCGGCATCGCCGCAGATTATCTTCAGGCGGGGGTCCTCACCCTCGTTTTCAACGGCCTCTATCTCCGCATTTACATCCATGAATGAAAACAATTCATTCAGAAGCGCTATTCCCTTCTCCTTAAGTTCAGTGTCTGACATTTTTGCTTCTCTCCGTGTTTTGGCTTGCAAGCCCCCTCATTTATTATTCACTGAAGGCGTCGCGACAGGGGGCATCATCTTGTTGGTCACAATTGTCTGCACTATGCCCAGCAAATAGCTCACGGAAAGATACAATGTGAGTGCGGAGGGCATTCCATAGAACAGCAATATAAAGAAAATCGACATGTAACTCATCATCTTGGACTGTTGCGGATCCGGGTTGGGCGTCAGCTTCTGCTGATAGTACATCAGCCCGCCCATAAGGAGGGCCAAGGGCCTGATTGGCAGTCTTTCGGGCGAGAACGCCAGCGTGTCGGGCATTGAGAGATCGTATGCCCAGAGGAAACTGGCATGGCGCAATTCGATTGCGTTGCGGAATGTGTTGAACAACGCGAAGAAAACAGGGATTTGAAGCAGCATTGGCAGGCATCCGCCCAGCTGGCTCACGTCATTCTGCTTGAAGAGTTCCTGCTGCTTGCGGTACATTGTCTGCGGGTCGTCCTTGTACTTGGCCTTGATTTCGTCCAGCTGCGGCTTCAATGCAGCCATCTTGCGCATGGACTTAGTCGATTTATGGGACAAAGGCCAGAAAATCAACTTCACCAGCACGGTCAGCAATATGACGCCAAGGCCATAGCCGATACTCTTCGGGAATACCTCGCTCAGCCAGACCAGCATCTTCAGCAGATATTCGCTGAGCAGGCTCATGGCCTTTGGCCTCCAGAAGAAGAAGCGGTCCATGTCCATGACCGACTGCAGTCCAAGGCCATAGCCGGACAATGCGCTGAATTTCTTCGGGCCAGCGTACGCCTTGATGGAGAACTTCTGGCTCTTGCCAGCCTCCACCATAAACGGCGGCAATTTGGCGCGGACATGATAGCGCGGCCCAGTCAATGCCGATGGGTCGTCACCAGTTCCTGGTACGACAGCGGCCACTTCGGCGCCTGAAAACGCCTTTCCGTCCACCATCCACAGACTCAGCAGAAAATACTTTGAATGGACAGCAGTCCAGTTTACTTGAGTGGACTGGATTTCCTGGCGGCGGTTCTCCTTCATCTTAATCAGATCCCGCATAAACAAGGTATCAGGCTTGCCATTGGCCTTACCCAGTGTAATTCCACCTGCGGATTCACCGCGACCCGCCTTTCTGGCTGGCGTGACCGAGGCGGGCATGGAACCGCCCTCAATGAAGAAATCGGACAGCGACACGGGTTCTTCGCCCTCATTTACAATATCAATGTCATATAGCAATTCGTACTTTGATGGATCAACAAGCTTCCAGCTCTCACGCAGAAGAATCTTTCCATTGGCACTGCGTCTCTCAAGCACAATTCCTTGCTGCCCGCCTTCAAGCTCCTTTGCCTCCGCCTTGCCAAACCCCTGGGTGGCGAGCCAGTTGGCTGTCAAGCACAGGAATGGATAGTCATGAGATGAAATCCTTACTTTGGGTGGATTCTCCTGCCCTTTCCTGGGTACGTCCACAAGATATTCGCCCAGTTCAATTGAAACAACGCCATTGCCTTCCTTGTCCACGCTGGTGATCATCTGGCCTTTGTCACCGGCATTCAAAAGCTGTTCCCCCTGGGTTCCCCTGGTTCGCGGCTGCGCCACATCAGCAGCCAGCAATGCGGCTGGATTTCCAGCCTGGGATGCCTGGGGCGAACTTTGAGCAGACGCCTCTGGCGTCGCCACTTGCTGCGCTGGCTGCCCTGGAGCAGAAGGCTGCTGCGCTGGCGCTGCTGGCGTTTGCACGACAGGAGCCGTCTGGGCCTGCCCGTTCTTTGGCATGCCAGGTCTATAGACTAGAATCGCAACCAGGGCTATGACGCTGACTGCAACGCCAACAAATGTCACTATATCGTATTTGCCACTGCTCTTATTCATCGGCTTTATCCGTTATTTCCAACAATAACCTTTAAAATCAATCTTCACCTTTTGCATCTGCACTGCTGCCGGCAAAAGTCCTTGGCACGGGATCGTACATATCCCCATGCCAGAATGGATGGCAGCGCATGATGCGCCAAATGGCCAGCACTACGCCACGCCATGCGCCGTGCATCCTCACGGCCTCCATAGCATATTCCGAACAGCTTGGCACAAAACGGCAGCATCTTGGCTTCATCGGCGAAATACAGTTTCTGTAGATGCCAATCAGCGCCACAAGCGCATTTTCGGGAAGCTTGCAAATAAAGGAAACTGCCTTGTTCATCATGCCTGCCCTGACAATATACGGGAAACGCACTTCCTCGCATCGTCAAGAACATCCCACATCCCCGCGTCTTTCATTTGATGACGAGGGACGAATATGACCCAGCAAGGCGGCAATTCACCGTAAATGCGACTGAACACTTCACGAAACAGGCGCCTGGCACGGTTGCGCTCCACAGCCAGTTTCGAATAGCGCCTTGATATTGAAAACGCCGCCCTGCGCAAATTGTCAGGCGGCGTCTGCAATATATTCACTACACAATAGCGCCCTGCTCTGGATTGCCCGCCGTTGCGAACCGCCGCGATTTCGCTGCGGTTCCTCAAGCGGCTCATTCTCCCGAAACCAGGGCGTGCTGTGTCATTCATCGTGCTGTACGTACACCTGGTCTCGGCTTTACAATGCCAGGCGCTTGCGGCCTACGCGACGACGGTTTGACAGAACGGCGCGGCCGTTCTTGGTGGCCATGCGGGCGCGGAAGCCCAGCTTCCTCTTGCGATGCAGTGAATGTGGCTGAAATGTGCGTTTCATTGTTGTCTTCCTTTCTTCTTGTTGTTTTTATCTCTAACCTCAAATATGAGAATCTTTTAAGGAAAAAGTTGCGTGAATTTAGCACTCTTTTCTTATTTTTCCAATCGTTATAATGAAAAAAGTGCGCGTCTGCGCGGCCAGGGGGTCGCG
>JAFZZD010000345.1 GCA_017615955.1 Victivallales bacterium | reverse complement strand
GCTGTACCAATTCAGCCATGCGCTCAAGGGCATTTCCGAAGTTGCGGGTTACCGTGACCTGTGGCAGCATGCGTCAAAATTCGTGGAGGGGACTAAGGCAAATGACATCGGACTTTGCAGAGCTGAGTTCGAAAGCATCTCTAACTTGGTGGATGCCCTGGAGGAGTGAGGCCGTTTTCTATGACAAGGCAAATGGGCACACATACAAAAAACAACCTCGCCAAGGAACTCCGCAGGCTTGAGATGAATCTCACATCGCGTGCGGTCAGGCCCAAAAAGGTGAGCGGGAAGATGCGTGTGTGGAGATTCACTGTCGCCTTTTCATATCTTGTGAAGCGGGTGGCGGATTTCACCATTGCCCTTATTCTGCTGCTCTTACTGTCACCGTTCCTTGTTTTGGTAGGCTTAATAGTCAAACTGACCTCCGAGGGGCCTATCATATTCTCGCAGACACGTGTCGGCAGATTCGGCAAGCACTTCAGGATGTACAAGTTCAGGAGCATGTACAAGGACGCAGAAAAGCATAAGGATGAGTTGATGCAACAAGGCAAATCCGAGGACAAACTCAGGTTCAAGGACAAGAATGACCCGAGGATAACGCCTTTCGGACGCTTGATACGCAAGACAAGCATTGACGAACTGCCGCAACTGGTCAACATACTGCTAGGAGACATGAGCCTCGTGGGGCCGCGTCCGCCAACGCCAGACGAAGTCAGAAACTACAAGCTGGACTACAGGAAACGCTTCAATGTGATACCAGGAATCACAGGGCTTTGGCAGGTCTCGGGGCGGAGCGATGTGCAGACCCCAGAACAGATGGAGCTGGACAAGAAATACATTGCCTCGCGCAGCGTCTGGTTTGACGCCTGCATAATCCTCAAGACAATCCCCGCAATCATCACAGGGAGGGGGGCCTACTGATATGCGCGCGATTGTGAACCCATATTCCAGCAGGCAATCATGGAGCCGCGACGTGCTGCCAGAGTGGAGCCTCTGCGCCCTGCCCATTGCAGGAAAACCATATTGCGAACACTGTCTTGACTTCCTGCTTGGACAGGAAGTCAAGAGCGTCATAGTCGAGGACTGCTCGAATTACAGCCAGTCCCTCAAAATGGACATCAGCGTCGGCAAGTACACGCCCATGGAGGTGCAATACGTCGGCACCAGCATGGACAGCAGCATGAGGACGCTATTGATGCGCAACACCAAGTTCATTGAAGGGGATGACGTGCTCGTATTCTGGGGCATGGTGCTCCCTGAAAACCTAGCGGATGAAGAGATTCTAGGCAATCTCCTGACAGTGGATGCCAATGCCGCCACCCTTGACGATGGCATATATCTTCTGAGGGGCAGGCAGCTTTTCAGATGCGTCCTGCCGCTCCGCCGCATTGACGGAATCCAGTCCTACTTCAAGCAGAATTTCGAGATGCTCAACGATTCAAAAGGCTATATACTTCCAGGCTATTCTGCTGATAACGGCATTTACACAGGAATGAATGTCGCAATCAAGCAGGATGTCACAATCACCCCGAACGTGCTGCTTGGCGACACGCTCATGGAGCGTACTCAGTTCGAGAACTATGCGCTTGCGCCGCGGTTCGCAGATGTGCCGGAGGGGTTGATGCCGATGCTGTATCCAGGCGACACCACTCTTGGCGAGGCGCATTGGATCCCTAACTTCTGCATGTGGTCGATCATACAGCTTGCTGACTATGCCTGTCGCAGCGGCGATGCAGCCTTGGCGGCGATGTTTCGCGCCAAGGCGGAGGGAATCCTGGCGTGGTTCCGCAAGAGCCGCAATCCGGAAGGGCTTCTGGAGAATCTTCCTGGATGGGTGTTC
>JAFZZD010000344.1 GCA_017615955.1 Victivallales bacterium | reverse complement strand
TCAATGTGCAGAAGTTGCCGCGATGGCTTCCCCAGAAGCGGGTGCCAGTCTCCATCAGTTCCTTCAACTCTGGAAAGCGCGTCAATGAGTTGACGAATGTCAGGTTGGTGGTGGGAATCACCTGAAGGCCTTTTTCGTGGGCGTATGCGACTATTGCCTTGATGTCATCACGGGTGTAGCTGCCGCCAGGCACCTGCCATGGATGGGAATTGATGGAGACGCGCCACGCGATGTAGAGTATCAGCGCGTTGTATCCATTGCCAGCAAGGAAGTCAATGTACTCCCGTATGAACGACATTGGCTCGTACTGGCGGTTCAAATCAATCTGCGCTGCGCGAATTGCATATTTCGTTGTCATTGTTTTACCTCGATATTCGTTACTTGAATAAAATTTTTGGTAATATGTTGTTCAGTTTTGAATATGCAAATGCCAATACATTATTATGTGCGCGGCCATTGGCCGCGCATCAGGACGCGTGAATGCCAAATGACGTTTGCGGAGGCGCGAACATTTTTCTGCGCATTATGGGCTTGCGGCTATGTCTTATTGCAATATCTTTATGAGCGTTTCACATCGTATGTAATGAATGGGAGAAAACAACATGTTCAGACAGGAAGACGAAAGGCATTTCGGCGTATATCCATGCGATGAGGCGCAGGTGCCAAAATATGAATTGCCGAATCCACTGCTGAAGCCGGACGGCGGCAGGGTGACTACGGCACAGGAGTGGATGAACAGCCAGCGGATGCGCATCCTGGACATATTCAAGGAATACGAGTACGGCGAGGTGCTGCCATTCCCGCAGAAAATCTGGTTCGAGGAGCTGTCACGCAAGGATGATGCGCTGGACGGCATCGCCATCCGCAAGGAAATACGTATTCATGCGGCCTCCGCCAACGGCAGAACCAAGGAATTCGATATGCTGCTATATATGCCCAGGGACGCGGAGCAGCATCCAGTGCCAGCATTCCTGGGGCTGAACTTCAAGGGCAATCATGCCACCACTTTTGAAGCCGACGTTCACCCCACGGGCCTGGATATTCTAAATGGACTGCCTCAGGACGAGGTGGAGAGCCATCGCGGCTGCCAGGAAAGGCGCTGGTGCTTCAAGGAAACTGTATCACGCGGCTATGCCTCCGCCACCATCTGCTACCATGACATATTCAGGGACAAGACGGGCTATGGGCAGGAGAGTGTGTTCAGGCTGTTCTATGATGTGGTGGACATGGAGGCCGTTGGCGAAAAATACACGCCCATCGGCGCCTGGGCATGGGGACTAAGCAGGGGACTGGACTGTCTTTCGTCCCAGGCGGGCATTCAGCCTGATAGGGTGGCGGTGCACGGTCATTCCCGTCTGGGCAAGACCTCGCTTTGGGCAGGCGCGATTGACACGCGTTTCGCCATGGTCATATCCAATTGTTCAGGCTGTTGCGGAGGTGCCTTGCACCGAAGAAAATACGGCGAAAACCTCTCCCAGCATTTCCAGTCGCACTTGAACTGGGGCGTTCCATGCTGGTTTGTGAACAAGTTGGACAACTTCATCTGGCGTGAGGAGGAACTGCCCTTCGACCAGCATGAGCTGATGGCGCTGGCGGCGCCGCGTCCCCTTGCCATCGCCACCGCCACGGAAGACCAGCATGCCGACCCGAAAGGCGAATTCCTTGCGGCAGTCGCCGCCTCGGAGGTATATGGCCTTTTCGGCTCGCGGGGTCTGCCAGCAGATGAAATGCCCGATCCAGATGTGAATATCACTGGTGACATTTCATACCATTGCCGCACCGGCATCCATGACCAGACCTGGCAGGACTGGGAGCACTACCTGCATTTGGCGGACATATACCTGGCTGGCCGAAAATCCTGAAAATCACTGCAGTGGACTGTGGACTGTGG
>JAFZZD010000040.1 GCA_017615955.1 Victivallales bacterium | reverse complement strand
CTTGAGGACGTGTGGAACAATGGCGTGCGCACCCTGGGCAGCACAATGCAGCGCATCTACATGGATTCGCCTTCCGGGGACCAGGCGCAGACATTGCCGGACGCCATGATACAGTCCTGGGCCTCGTATTATGTGTTCGGCCAATATGGAATGGCTGCCCATGCGATCGAGACCTTTGCCCGGTGCCAGTTCGAGACTGGCGAACTCAATGCGGCAAGTCCCTCCTCGCTGTTCCAGGCATTGCCGGATTATTCCCTGGCATGGCCCGTTTGGCTGCAAAGGCATTATCTCCATACAGGAGACAAGGATTTCCTCATGAAGATGATGCCCACATTGCAGAGACTCATGTATTATTACAATGAAATAGCGGCTGGTGAAGAAGGGCCGCTTTGGGATTTGAAGGACTATCTTGGTGTGCTGCCATTCATCGACTACGGCAATTTCGAGCGGCGTGGCATAAGCACGGCGTTGAACGGCTTGTATTGCCGCGCATTGCTGAGCGCATCCTGGCTGTCCGAGATGGCTGGCATAGATGAACTCGCCGCATTGTACCGGGAGCGTGCCAGTTCCGTGGCTGGCAAGGTGAATGCATTGCTGTGGAACGAGGAGAAGGGATTGTACGCCGACAGCTATCTGGACGGGAAGGCGACAGAGGAATGCTCCTGGCAGAGCAATGTGCTTGCCATATACGGCGGCATAGCCAATCCTGACAAGTACGATGTGATCTGGAACCAGCTTTTCAGTGACGATGCGCCAATGGAGAAGATGGTCACGCCTGACTTCAACAACCCATATTTCAAGTACTATGTGCTGGAGACAGCCTGCGCTCTTGGCAAGTCACAGTGGGCCTTGCGTTTCATACACTACTATTGGGGCAGCATGGCAAAGGCGGGCGCCAAGACCTGGTGGGAGACTTTCGACCCCACAGTGGAGGACTACATTGGACTGCATCCTGAATTGAAGCGCTGCTGCGGCTATGGCGTGTCGCCCAATGCCTTCCTCATAAGCGAGCTGCTTGGAATACGGCCTGCCGAACCAGGAATGAAGATGGTTTATTTCAATCCCACGCCTGGCGATGTCAGTTGGGCGCGCGGCACGATTCCCACGCCCAATGGCACCATATCCGTGTCCTGGCGCCTGGAGGATGATGGCATCTTCAATGTGAACATTTCCGCCACGTACATCCTGGAGGTAATTCCTGTGCTGGAGCCAGGCATTGCCGAGCAGGCGATATTCAATGTGTCCGACAAGGTGTCAATCATGGCGCCAGAGGAAGAACAGTAGCCAGAAAAACAATTATGCTGAAAAGATTGTCGTTGGTATTATGCCTGGCTGCGCTTTGCGTGGTTGCGGCGGAGTACAGCTGCAGCTTTGTGGAAGGCGGCTGGAATATGAAGGACTGGCGTTTTGTGCGTAGCAGCCGCTGGACTTACGAGGGGCGCTGGGTGCAGAAGGAGAACTGCATACAGAACGCGGTGCCAGAAGGAGTGGGGCCAGTTGAACTCCAGGGCAAGAGGGCCGGTGAGACATATACTAGCATGGTTCTGGCAAAGCCCGTCAATGGCTCTGCCATCATCAGTGCAACAATGTCGTTTGAATACAAGATGGCGCCGCTGATTGTGCTGGCAGGACCATTGAAGGAGAATGGCGATGCCTATCCCGAATACCAGGAGCACTGGGAGATTGTGCTGTTCAACGAGGGTCTCAATGTCTGGCATCACGAGGTCAAGGATGGCAAGCCCTATTGGAGAAAGGCCGCGTATGTGAAAGCGACATTCGAGGCGGGCAAGCCATACGAGCTGACCGCCAAGATCATGTTCACATCCAAAGTGCCCATGCTGGAGGTCAAATGCGGCGATTGCGTATTCGGCTGCATGCTGCCCACGCTGCCCAAAAACTATTATGCGGGCATTACCGCCTGCGAGGGCGTCAATGGTTTCTACAACTT
>JAFZZD010000343.1 GCA_017615955.1 Victivallales bacterium | reverse complement strand
TCTTTGTCATCTTGCACACTGCAAAATTGGGATTAAAATAACGCTCGTTGCCTTTATTGCAATTTTGTTCACTGAAATTAATATGGATACTATACTTACAAGTCTGCAAAATCCACGGATCAAGCAAATAGTCAAGTGGCGAGACAGGCACGACAGGGACAAGGACCAGGTCGTGCTGATTGAAGGATACCGCGCCTTGACGCGGGCGCTTGCGGCAGGCTTTCCCATTGGAGACGTGTATTACTGCCCAGAGCTATATCAAGGCAGCAACGAGAACAAGTTGCTTGCAGCGCTGGAGAAACATGGCGCAAAGCTGACGCAGGTGGCACCAGAGGCATTCGTGAAAATCACCTACAGGGACAGGCCAGAGGGTCTTCTTGGCGTAGGTACGCAGAAGCATTTGAAACTGCAAGAACTGCCAAGTGTCAAGACACCGTTCTACCTGGTGGCGGAGCAGATTGAGAAGCCTGGCAACCTAGGCACCATGCTCCGCTCCTGCGACGCCGCTGGCACAGACGCCCTGATTCTCTGCGACAAGAGGACGGATTTGTGGAATCCCAATGTGGTGCGCGCCAGCACAGGTGTGCTTTTCAGCATGCCAATTCCAGAGGCCAGCTCCCAGGAGGCCTTCGACTGGCTGAAGAGCCGTGGCGTGGCCATCGTGGCCGCCACGCCGCATACGGACACCATGTACACTGACGCCGATTTCACGCAGCCAGTGGCCATTGCCGTGGGCGCAGAGGAATTCGGGTTAAGCCCGCTTTGGATGGACAATGCGGACATAAAGGTGCGCCTTCCAATGATGGGCGCAGCTGATTCCCTTAATGTGGCCACCGCCACCACCATACTTTTGTATGAGGTATTGAGGCAGCGCATCGCCAAGGGTATGGTCAATGTGCCGCCTCCAATACCTGATTGATTTCATAAATCACCTCAACAGGGAAAACTCAACAATGAAAGTGCTATGTCCAAAATGCGGGAGCGAAGTCGCGCCAGACAATGTGAATGTAGCCAAGGACACAGGCTACTGCGAAAGCTGCAAAGAGCTGTTCTCCTTGTCGGAGCTTCAGCACAGCGGCAACACTGAAGAGCAGCATGGCGAGGACATGCAGCTTCTCCAGCAGGAGCCGCCCAGCGGTGTGGAGCTTATGCGCAGCACACGTGAGACAATCGTGCTGGCGCGTCATTCCCGTCTGCATCTGCTTTTCATAGTGCCATTCACAGCATTCTGGGGCGGTGGTTCCATGTTCGCCATTTACGGCACGCAAATCATCAAGCATCAATTTGACTTGAAAGCCTCGCTGTTTGGACTGCCTTTCCTTTTCGGCACTATATTTCTGCTGTTCCTCATAATCTATCCGCTTCTTTCCTGGGTGATGATAAGGTTCAACAGCATTGGCGTCATAATTAAACGCCTCTGCTTCAAAAAACCAGAACTGGAGGATGATTTCCAGGTCAGCTCGTCCAGCATGGAGGAAATGCCTAGCAAAAACGGCTACTGGAAATGGGAAAACATAAAAAACGTGCGAGTGCAGGCAAGCAATCAAAGCAATCGCACTTACACTGGCTACGATGAAAGCACGGTAATAATCCCCGCTCTGCCGCGCAATAGACAGAACTACATGCTTGCTGTACTTAGGGAAGAGGCGCGAAAGCGCAACATCGCACTCAACGTGCAGGAGGAACTATCAACCTTCACCGTGCTGAGTCGCGGAAATACTTTCTCTCACAGAAAACACTGACCAGAATTCATTTTGGAGCCTCGGAATATGGAGCAATTTGGCTGGATTGTTATAAGCTGTGCAATTGTGGTGCTTGCCCTTGTCATAGCATGGTCCATTCTAAAATCCAAGAATGTTAAAGAAAGGGAGAAGGAAAAGGCTCAAATGCTTTTCCTTATGAGGCAGAAACGCGAAGAGAGGGAAAAACGCGAGAAGGAGGAATTCCAGAAATACCTTGCCTCATTGCCGTTGGAAGAAAGACGTCGTGTCCTGGAGGAGCGCCTGGAAGAGGCCAAGGCAAGATTTGAGGCAAGCCAGAGACGTCTTCAGGCACTTGAAATGCAAAGACGCAGCAAGGAAGCCGCAGAGGAAGAGGCCGCCATACGGAGCGATGCCAACACGCAAAAGGCACTTATGTTCATGCTGGGCGCACAGTTCAACGAACTGATGAACGGGCATAAACACAAGGAGAAAACAGGACACGTGCCACAGTACAAAGGCAACAGTCACATCAGTTATGATGAGGTTGAAGATGACAAGTACTGGTAGTTTCTGGGAAGGCTATGTTCCCCGTATGGGTAGGTAAATGAAAGCCCCAAAGCGGCTTCCTAGTTACATCCCCTCATGAGGAACAGAGCGTTAAAAAAACTACTCGTTGACGATTATTTTCCCCGTGCTTTTGTCAAGTGAAATAACCTGCTTGGACATCAAATTGTCAATTATCGGCGAAATATCCGGAACAGGGACAAAGTAAACTTTCTTCATAGCGGTCTTCAACTGGCTCAAATAATTCACATGCAATTTCTTGCTACGCAAATCTGCAGCAAGGGCAATGGTCATTTCGCGGCGATATGCCTTGCCAGCCGAAATCGTCGGCTGCAGGAGACCGTCACCAGGAACAAGAGTCTCGAATTCATCCTTGTCATACCATATAGCCGCGCATTTTGGGCATACGTCTATTTCCACATGCTGTTCACCAAGGGCTACCTTTACTATGCTCATCTGGAAACCGCAATCTGGGCAAACGCAGCCTGGCTGCTCGCTCATTAAAGCCCGTTCCCTAATTTGCATAAGCGTTTCATCCGCAAACATATTACCGAGCATTGACAGTTTTGCAGTCATGCCGCCACAAGAAGGGCATGTCTTGCAATCCTGATTGGATTTAGTGCGGGAAGCCATCAACTGTCCTCCGCAACGAGGACATTGCAATGAGGGAGCGTTCTTGGAAGACTGATTTGCCACGGCTGACGTGGATTTCTTTTCGGCTGGTTTGGGCTTTGCGGTCTTCAGCTGGAAGAATTGAGTGCAGGCCTTTCGGAAACTTTCGGGGGCTTTAGTCTCGCCAATACCATAGACCACCTTTCCCTCCTCGCGGATTATCGCCGCCAAAGCAGTAAAGTCACTGTCACTAGAGACAATGCATATTCCCTTGCAGGCACCCTTGTAAAGGAGAGTCATCGCATCAATCACGAGTGCAATGTCAGCCACATTCTTGCCGGCCACATTGCTGACCTGAGGCCTTGCCACAATACCAAACTCACGTTGCGCCTTTGCCCACCCATCTGAATTGGCAAAACAACTGACCATGCCATACGCACGCCTAAATATCGGTTCGCCGATACTGTTCACTATCCCGAATATGTCTTTTACAGACGAAGGACTGATATTGTCCGCATCAATAAGAACTGCAACTGGTGGTTTGTTGGCGTCGTCTGCGTTCATATTCTTCCTTACTTGTCAACCAGGTTGTCGGCATACCATTTGGCTGTCGCCTTGATGCCTTCCTCGAACATCATGACGGGCTTGTAGCCCAGCAATGAGGAAATCTTGTCTATGGAGGCCAATGAATGTGGTATGTCCCCTACCCTTTCTGGGCCGTGTACTGGTGATATGCCAGCGATTTCAGGTTTGATTTGCGCCAGAGCGTTCTTCAGCGCATCAAAAAGTTGATTCAAGGAAGTGCTTTCGCCGCATGCCACATTATACACCTGGTTCAGAGCCTTCTCGTCCTTTGAAAGCAAGGCCAGGTTGTTCGCAAGAACCACATTGGAGACGTGTGTGAAATCCCTGGAAAATGTGCCGTCTCCATTGATTACAGGCGAGGTCAGCGACAGCAGCCTCATTGCAAAAATCGGTATCACTGCGGCATACGCGCCGTATGGATCCTGCCGTCTGCCAAACACATTGAAATAACGCAGGCCAACAGTGTTGATGCCATACAAGTCGTGGAAGTTCGCCGCATATAATTCATCCACGTATTTTGTGATGGCGTAAGGCGAAAGGGGCTTGCCAATCTTGTTCTCCATCTTGGGGGAATATTCCGCATCGCCGTAGGTGGCTGAACTGGCTGCGTAGGCAAAGCACTTCACCTTTGCCTCCTTCGCAGCGTATAATATGTTCACGAAGCCCCCGATATTCACGTCAGTGGCAAGCATTGGATTGTCAATGGAATGTGGCACGCTGCCCAGGGCAGCCTCGTGCATAACATAATCTGCACCTTCCACCGCCTTCTGGCAGGTCGCATAGTCGCGTATGTCGCCTTCAATCAAGGTGAAGCGCCTATTATTGGCAAAGGGCTGGAGATTCTCCCGCTTGCCTGTGGAGAAGTTGTCCAGCACTATGACCTCGTTGTTTCTGGACAGCAAATCCTCTACCAGATTGCTGCCGATGAAACCAGCGCCGCCTGTTACCAGAATACGTGAATTGTCTATCATAGATAAAAAATGTGCGCCCCGAAGCAGGGCGCACTCAAGTTGCCTTAACGAAAGACACGCCTAGAGCATTAAAATAATACCAGGTGCGTACGTCTCCGCTAGGGCAACTTGAGTGGGCGCCGCCTCGGCGCCCACAACTTCTTACAGACCCAGCTTGCTGCTGCGCTCGAAGTCGCCCAGCGTGCGGTTGGTGACTGGGGTATAACCCTTCAGAGGCATGATGCGCTCGTGGATTGCATCCAGGATCCAGCTTGGCTGTGGGAAGTATTCCTTCTCGTGCTCGGCAGCGGGGCTGACCCAGTTGTGTGAGCCAACCACTGTGGCTGGTGCATCCAGGTAGTCGAAGCAGAGCTGTGTCAAGTTGGCTGCGATGTTGTGCATCACATTGCCGCGCTCAACTGCCTCGTTGATCAGGACGACCTTGCCAGTCTTCTTAACGGAGGCAACCAGCTTGTCATAGTTGAGAGGATTGACACTGCGCAGGTCGATGACTTCAGCGCTCATGCCATACTTCTCCTCCAGTTCCTTGGCTGCATCCAGTGCAACGTACAGAGCTGCGCCGAAGGTGATGAAGGTAATGTCCTTGCCTTCCTTCTTCACGTCTGGCTCGCCAATCGGAATTTCGTAGTAGCCTTCTGGCACGCCTTCCTTGTGGAAGAGCTCGCCCTTGCCGTACAGCTTCTGGCTCTCCAGGAAGATGACTGGATCTGTGCCAGCCAATGCGCTGTTGAGCAATCCCTTTGCATCGTAAGGTGTCACAGGATAGACAATCTTCAGGCCTGGAATATGGTTCATCAGAGCCGTCCAGTCCTGGCTGTGCTGTGCGCCATACTTGAATCCAACGGAGATGCGCAGGACAACTGGCATCTTCAGCACGCCACCTGACATGGCCTGCCACTTGGACAGCTGGTTGAACACTTCGTCACCAGAACGGCCCAGGAAGTCGCAGTACATCAGTTCCGCAACTGCACGGCCACCGCACAGTGCATAACCAACTGCCGCGCCGACGATTGCCGCCTCGGCGATTGGGCTGTTGAACAGGCGCTTGTATGGGATGAGTTCGGTCAAGCCGCGGTAGCAGGCGAATGCACCGCCCCAGTCACGGTTCTCTTCACCGAAGGCCACCATTGTTGGATCGATGGTGTAGCGATGAGCCATTGCCTCGAAGACTGCATCCGTGAATGTGTATGCAACCATCTTGGAATAAGGCTTGCCATTCTCGTCCAGGCCGAAGCGCTTCTTGGTCTGGATCTTCTTGTACTGTGCGTTGTCCTCCAGCTTCTCCAGCAGTTCGGGCTTGCGGTCATCAAACTTCTCGACCTTCTGGTTGCTGAATGTAACGGTCTCGATGTACTTGGAGCCGACTTCTTCGTATGGGGAGATGGCTGGGTCGATTGCCAGCTTGAACATGTCGAACACCAGTTTCTGCACGGCGACGCGTGTCTCGTCCAGCTCTGCTGCACTGACCATCTTGTTGGCAACCAGCTTCTGGTAGAACGTGCCCTTGCATTCCGCATTGACGGCGCACTTGCCGCCCACTGCATCCGCCTCGAAGAAGCGATCCAGCTCTTCCTTGGTGCGGTAGCTGGATGCGTCGGAAGGTGAATGGCCGCCCAGACGGTATGTGACCACGTCCAACAGAGCGGGTCCCTTGCCGGCCAGCAGGATTTCCTTCTTGCGGGCAACTGCATCGATGACTGCCAGCGGGTTGTAGCCGTTGACGCGCTCGGCGTGCATCTGCTCTGGGTTGACGCCAGCGCCGATACGTGCCATGAACTGATAGCCCATGGTCTCGCCATTGGTCTGGCCGCCCATGCCGTACTGGTTGTTGAAGCAGTTGTAGAGGATTGGCATGCCAGTGCCCTTGCCGTCATCCCACAGCTTGCGGTACTGGTCCATTGCGGAGAACATAAGGCCTTCCCAGACTGGGCCGCATGCGAATGATGCGTCGCCGATGTTGCAGACCACGATGCCAGGCTTGCCGTTCACGCGCTTGAACAGGGCCGCGCCAGGAGCAACGGAACCTGAACCGCCGACGATGGCGTTGTTGGGATAGATGCCGAATGGTGTGAAGAAGCAGTGCATGGAGCCGCCCCAGCCCTTGTTGAAGCCAGTGGTGCGGGCGAAGATTTCTGCGTATGCGCCGTAGATGAGGAAGTGGCGTGCCAGTTCCTTCACATCCTTGCACTTGCAATGCTCCTCGACAACCTTCAGGGTTGCGCCGCCGAAGAAGTTCTTCATGATGTCCAGCAGCTTCTTGTCATCCAGCTTGCGGATTGCGGAAAGTCCCTTTGCCAGGATTTCGCTGTGGCTGCGGTGTGAGCCGAAGGTGTGGTCATTCACGTCCAGGGAATATGCCTGGCCGACTGCGGCTGCTTCCTGTCCCATTGAAAGGTGGGCAGGACCTGGGTGGTTGTACTTGACGCCGTCATACTCGCCGTGGAGCTTCAGCTCGTTGATGATGGTCTCGAATGTGCGGAGGATGACCATGTCGTGGTAGATGGTCACGAAGTCCTCTTTCTTGTACATCTTCTTTTCCTGCGCAGGTGTCTTGTCGTATGCGCAGACTGGGATTGGCGTAAAGTCGATTTCACCCTTGGCAAACAGCTTGTCGGGGTAGATTTCCAAACACTTTGTCATTTGATTTTAACTCCTGAAAATTTCTTGTTCTCTATTTCTTGCTGATTAAAGCTCAACTACCGTTGCCTTCAGTGCCTCGCAGGTTGTTGGATGCGGGAACACGATCTTGCTTACCAGGTCAGGCGTGTATTCAAGGCCCACCATCGCGGAAGCGCTGGCGATGAATTCGCCGCAGCAGCCGCCGATCATGTGAACGCCGAGGATCTGGCCGTACTTCTCGCCAACCAGAACCTTCACTGTGCCAGACTTGCCTTCGTTCTCAACCATGAAGCGGCCGGCAATCGCCATGGGCATGACTGCCTTGCGGTATGCGATGCCGTTCTTCTGCAGCTCTTCCTCGGTTGCGCCAACCTGCGCCACTTCTGGATGAGTGTAGATGACAGATGGGATTGCAACGTAGCTCATGCGGTCCGGCTTGCCGAACATGTTGTTCACGGCAACCTGGCCTTCGCGTGTGGCGGCATGCGCCAGCAGGCAGCGGCCAGTGCAGTCGCCGCAGGCCCAGATGCCCGGGACGTTGGTCTTGCCGAATTCGTCCGTCTTGATGCCCTTGCGGTCGAATTCAACACCAGCTTCTTCCAGGCCAATGCCTTTCAGCACAGGTGAACGGCCGATTGCGCTGAGGATCCAGGTGCCCTGGAGCTTCTGCTCCTTGCCCTCTGGGTCTGTGTAGTACAGCACGTCGCCTTCGATGTGTGTGACCTTGCAGGACAGGTTGAACTCGATGCCAGCCTTCTTCAGGTCGGCCATTAGCTTCTTTGCCAGTTCCGCATCCACCATTGGCGCAATCTTGGGCAGCATTTCAACGATGCTGACCTTTGTGCCAACTGTCGCAAAGAATGACGCGAATTCCAGACCAATGACGCCGCCGCCGATGATGACCAGCTTTTCAGGAATGGTGTCCAGATTCAGGATGCCAGTGGAATCCAAAACCTTCGGGTTGTCCCTCAAGCCAGGGATTGGTGGGCATGCTGGAACGGAACCAGTCGCCACCAGGATGTTTGCCGCTTCGTATTCCTTGCCGTCTGCAACGACTTTGCCCTTGCCAGCCAGCTTTGCCTCTGCCTTGATGACTTCCACGCCCACGCGCTTCAGCATGCCGGCAACGCCCTTAACCAATGTGGCGATGACCTTCTGCTTGCGGGCCTGCACAGCCGCCATGTCCAGCTTCGCCTCGCCGGCATTCACGCCGTAAAGCCCTGCCTCGCGGCATTCTTCAAGTGCCTTTGACGAACGCAGGAATGTCTTGGTGGGAATGCAACCCACGTTAAGGCATGTTCCGCCCAGCTCCTGCTTCTCGAACAGGGCAACCTTCTTTCCCATCTTCGCCGCGTATGCCGCAGCCTCGTAACCACCAGGACCAGCACCAATAACGATCAGATCGTACATTTACCTTTCTCCTTAGATTCCAGAAATTTCTATTTTTCATCCTCTGATTTCCGCAGATCCACACAGAAAATCTGTGCAAATCTGCGTCAATCCGTGGATAAATTAAAGCATCAGCCCGCCACGCAGATCAGCTCGAAGTTCTCGATGATGTCCTTGAGTGTCTGCAGGAAGCGCGCGCCTGGTGCGCCGTCGATGACCATGTGGTTCATGGTCAGCGAGAACTGCATGTAGTCCTTATAGACGATTTCGCCGCTCTTGGTGCGGATAGGACGCAGCAATGTCTTGCCCACGCCCAGGATTGCCAGCTGCGGTGCGCTGATGACTGGCGTGAATGTGGTGATGCCAAAGGAACCCAGGTTGGACACAGTGAATGTGGCGCCAGCCATCAGGTCGGGTGCCAGGTTGCCGTCATTGGCGGACTTGGCCAGCTTCTTGACAGTGCGGCACATGTCACCCAACGACATGTTCTGGGAATTGTGCAGGACTGGCACCATCAGGCCGCGTGGAGTGTCGCATGCGAAGCCCATGTTGATGGCGCTGTGCAGCTTGACCACGTTGTTGGCATATTCGCCATTGAGTTCTGGATGCTTCTGCAATGCCTTGATGACCGCATACATCACCATGTCGCCGATGTTGATGTTGGCCAGGCCGAACTTCTCGCTGTTCTCCTTGATCTTCGCGCGGAGAGCCAGCAGGCCGCTTACATCGGCCTCTGCATTCAAGGTGTACTGCGCCATGCCATTGAGGGATTCCAGCAGGCGCTTCGCGATGATCTTGCGGATCTGTGCGAATGGCTTCTCGGTGATGATGTCCTCGCCTGCGGCGGCAACTGGCGCTGCGGCTGCTGCTGGTGCTGCAGCTGCTGCGGCTGGAGCGGCGGCGGCCTTGCCCATGTCACCGGCAAGTATCATTCCATTGGGGCCTGTGCCAGCGGCTGGCGCGGCAATGCCGTCCGCCATCATTGCGGCTGCGGCTGCGCTGAGGTGCGGCGCGGTCTGGTATGCGGCCTTAACATCGCATTCCATAATGCGGCCATTCACGCCGGAACCCTGGATCTGAGGCACCACGAACGGATGCTCCGCAACGAACTTGCGGGCGCGTGGACTCATGGCTGCATTGTCGCCGGCGGCAGCAGGTGCTGCTGGTGCGGCAGG
>JAFZZD010000342.1 GCA_017615955.1 Victivallales bacterium | reverse complement strand
TATGAGTTGTAGGCCATGCCATTCTCGACTTTATACTGTCCCTCGAACAAATCCACATCGTGGTCATTTACGCCAACGTAAACAATGTCTTTTGTGATTTCCATCTTCTTCTCCTTATCGATGTGCGCGCCAAAGTGGCGCACACTCAAGTTGATTTGGTTGTGTTATTTTGCCAATTCTTTTATAATGCGGTGCGCTATGCTGCCTGGCGCGGGTATTTTTGGGAGTCTGTCCAGTGGAAACCACTGTATGTCAGTCAGTTCGCCGTCATTGGGTACTGGTTCGCCGCTGTCATACTCCGCTGTCAGACCCAGCATAAGGCTGTTGGGAAATGGCCAAGGCTGGCTGTACAGGTAGCGCAGGTTCTTTACGCGAAGGCTTGTTTCCTCGAAGATTTCCCTGTGGACTGCCTCCTCCACAGATTCGCCCGCTTCCACAAAGCCCGCAATGAGGCTGTATGTCTTGTCCGTGAAGCGCCTGTTGTTTGCCAGCAGCAGCTCGTTTCCACGCAGGATGGCGACTATCACTGCTGGCGCAATCTGGGGATAGAAGAGTGCGCCGCACTTGTCGCATTTTGCGGCCAGGTCGCTGCTGGAAAAGTCCAGCCTGCTGCCGCAGCGCCCGCAGAAGCGATGTCTGCCACGCCATTCAGCCAATTCGCGGCAGCGGCTCACAGCGCTGGCAACGCCAGCCTCCTGCGTTACAAATACGCTCCTGCATTCCACGGCAACTAGACCAGGCGGCACGGCAGCCGCCTGCATACCCCAGCAGTCATGCCCATTCAAATTGCCGCCCCAGGCAAGCAACTCATCGTCGCCGATGGAGGTGCGCAGTTCCGCCGCTCTTGGCAGACGTGCGCCTCCATCACACATAAAGACGCATTTTCTGTCAAACAAGACAACTATGTCGTCATCGGGAAGGGAAGCAAGATGCTCCTCCCTGTTTGTCAGGTTGACAGTGAACATCCTTAGTTTGCGGGCTTGAAGTTCTCCTTGCCTACGCCGCAAATCGGGCACACCCAGTCCTCTGGCAGCTGCTCAAATGGAGTGCCTGCCGGAATACCGTGCTCGGGGTCGCCCTTGGCTGGGTCGTATTCCGCCTTGCAGATGTCGCAGACGTACTTCTGGGTCGCAGAACCAGATGCGGCAGGTGCAGCGGGCGCAGCAGATGGCTCCAGTTTTACAAAGTCCGATGCCGGATGCTTGCACAGCGGGCAGATGAAGTCCGCAGGCAGCTCGTCGCCTTCATACACATAGCCGCATATCGTGCAGACATAGCCCTTCTTCGCACTGGTCTTCTGGGCGCCTGGCTTCGGCTTCACATTGGCATGGTAGTAGGAATACGTCATGGACGCGCCTGTTCCCAGTTCCATTGCCTCGGTCACATGGCAGATGAACATGCCGTGGCTCTCCATGTCAATGTAGTCCTCCGCCTGCAATGAGATGAATGCGTTGCAGTATCTGGTGAGGACAGGCAGTCCATTGGCGGAACGGAGGAAGTTGGTCTCCGCCAGCTTGTCCACATCCCTGCCACTACGGAAGCCAAAGTCCTGGAACAGGGAGAATGGCGCATCCTCCGACAGGACGTTGATGTTCATCTTGCCGGTCTTGCGGATGAAGTCATGGGAGAAGTTCGCCTTGTTGATGGACACTGCATACAGGTTGTTGGAGACCTGCATCACCGTGTTGCAAATCATGGCATTGTCCTTCTCGCCATCCGACATCGTGACCACGTACAGGCCATAGCTGATCTTTGTAAGTGCAATCTTGTCTATTTTTTCCATGTTGTTTTTTGCTCCTTGTTTTTATAAGTGGACAGTGGACAGTGGTCAGTGGTCAGTGGTCACAGTCCACAGTCCACAGTCCACTGTCCACTGGCCACTGAAAACTTACTCCAGAATCATTGGCTGGAAGCGGTCTGGCTGGTGGTAGTTGAGGATGGTGAGGGGCGCCCAGGTGATCCAGTGCGGGTGGCTGGTCTTGTCCGCGCACTTGTAGAAGTTGGCGGTCCACTCCTGGCCATTGAGTGATTCAATTTTGCCGCAGTACGGCTCGATTGCCTCTACGGGGATGGTAAACATTACCTGCCAGTTCACTGGCTCGGTGATTTCGGGGTCAATGACATGGGGCAGAGTTGTCTTGACTGTGATCAGGTTGCCGTATTCAGGCGAGACCTTGTAGTATTCCTTGAAGCCGTGCTCCGTGCGTGTGCAGTCCGCCACATAATAGAGCAGATATGTGCCGCCCGCGCTCATTTCCAGATTGAAGTAGCCTGGCCCTACATTGGGCTTGAAGAAGAATTCCACGCAGGAATCCTGGCAGACGCTATCCTGGTATTTGGTTGCGACGGCGCGGACGTAGCGGTCCTCCACGGAGTACAGGCCGTATATGTTCCTGTCGTCATGCAGTAGCCTCAATGTGATTTTGGGATGATGCTCACTGCTCTTCGGCGCCACAAATGTCAGTTCTGCCACGTCTGCGGCGGCAAAGTCACTTTCCCTGAAAAGCGGAACCTTCGTTGTCTTGCGAACGATGTATTGCATTCTTTCTTCCTTTGTTGATTGTTGTTGCCTAGAAAACATAACGATTGCGGGGAATTTAACCCCACTGGCACAATAAACCACCTCTTTGCCCAAAAATAAATGAGTTGATGTGTTTATTTTCCTCATTTAAGGTACATATTACACTTGATTTAACCCAAGCATAGAACATAGAATGGCATTCAGCATTTTTCATCATAAGTTGGAGGGACAGAAACACCAGGGCACTGTCCCCCAAAAGCATGGCATGGACATGTGCAACGGCCCACTGGGCGTGCAGATCATCCTGTATGTCATACCGCTCATACTCACCTGCCTTCTGCAATTCACATTCCATGCGGCGGATATCATCGTGGTGGGGCGCTATGCCTCACACCGCGCCATGGCCGCCGTGGGTTCATGCGGCGCATTCTCCCACATCATGATCACATTCTACCTGGGGCTGTCCACGGGCATCAATGTAATCGTAGCCAGGGCATACGGCGCCAGAGACAATACAACCCTGGCCAACGCAACACATACCGCAATACTGACGGGCTTTCTGTGCGGGCTGCTGGGCACTGTGATAACATTCATCATCGCCAGACCCGTGCTGAAACTGATGCAGACGCCTGACGACGTGATCAACCTGGCCGCCAGGTATATGCACCTGTACGGCCTTGGACTTCCATTTATGATGGTGAACACTTTCGGCAGTTCGGTGCTGCGGGCCGCAGGGGACACAAAGCGCCCCATGTACTTCCTCATGATGGGCGGCATTGCAAATGTGCTGTTGAACATGTTGCTGGTCATTGTGTTCCACTGGGATGTGGAGGGCGTCGCCGTGGCCACTGCGGTGTCCCAGGTGATATGCGCCTCGCTGACCGTGCTGGCGCTGAAGAACGCAAACGACGCATCCCGCCTCCACCTGAAGAAACTGCGCATACACAAAAACATATTCCTGGAAATGCTGCGCATCGGCATCCCTTCTGGATTCCAAAGCAGCTTCTTCTCGCTGTCCAACATGGTGATACAGTCCTCGGTGAACAGCTTTGGCTCGCTGTGCATGGCAGGCTGCGCGGCGGCGTCCAATGTGGAAGGCATTGCCTACTCTGTTTCAGCCAGCTACTACCACACGTCCCAGGCATTCGTGGGGCAGAACTATGGCGGGCGCAACATCAAGCGCATCAAGCGCAGCATATTCCTGTGCGCTGGTGGCGCACTACTGCTAGGCACCACCCTGGGTCTGATCATGATAGGCTTCGGCAGGCCCATCCTGGGCTTCTACAACTCGAATCCTGAAGTCATAGAATGGGGAATGAAACGCCTGTACATGATTCTGTGCTACTATGGTATCTGCGCTGTGATGGACGTGGAGAGCGGCTCCCTGCGGGCACTGGGCTACTCCACCATAGCCATGGTATCCACTCTGCTGGGTTCCTGTGTGCTGCGCGTCATCTGGGTGATGACCGTGTTCCAGTGGAAGCAGTCCCTAAGCTGGCTCATAGCCTGTTATCCCGTGTCCTGGCTTTTTACCTCATTCCTCAGCGGATTCATCCTGTACCACGCATATAAAAAGACAAAGAGGCTTTTTCTAGCTAAATAAGGAGACATTGCTTATGGCACCAACGCCCCTTTTCAACTACAATCCCAACAGGCTTCCCAACACCGCCATCTTCCTCAGCGGCAGCGGCAGCAATGCGGAAAAACTGCTGCAGACTCTGCAGAAACTGGACAAGCCTGTGCTTAATGTGGCGGCTCTTGTGACCGATGCGCCTGAAACCAGCCGCGCACGGGAACTGGGCAAGACGTTCTCAATCCCAGTCATCGAACATGACATCAGGGACTTCTACTTCAGCAGAGGCGAAACACGCGTTTCCATCGCCACACCACGTGGACAGGAACTGCGGGAAATGTGGACGGCTTCTCTCAAAGAAAAACTGGCCCCCCTGAACCTGGACTTCGGCGTGTTCGCGGGCTTCGTGCCATTGACAAACCTGACCCAGGAACTGCCATGCCTCAACGTGCATCCTGGCGACCTGACATACCTGAAGAACGGCCAGCGACTGCTGGTGGGACTCCACACCATCCCCGTGGAAAGGGCCATCGTCGAGGGGCTTGACTATATGCGCAGCAGCGTCATCCTGGTGGAGCCATATTCTGGCAGCGGCGGCGAAATGGATTCAGGCCACATCCTGGGCCTCTCGCCAAAAGTGCCCATCGATTTCATGGGAAAGGACAGGCAGGCTCTCATCGACTGCCTGGCAAAACGCCCTGCAAAGCGCCCCAAGGCTGGATATGGCGATGAAATGGAGCAGGTCTCCACTTTCAACCAAAACCGCCTAAAGGAAGGCGGCGACTGGATCGTCCTGCCCCAGACAGTCATCGCATTCGCACAGAACCGCTTCTCAGCCGATGGCAGGCAACTGTACCTGGACGGCAAGCCAGGCAGGCTCGTCCTCTCCTAACGCAGAGACGCACAAATCTTAAAACGCAGAGGTGTCCCCTGGCCGCGCGGAACAGCCATGCCCGGCGGCAGCCGTATGGCATTCACGCGTCCTGACGCGCGGCCAC
>JAFZZD010000341.1 GCA_017615955.1 Victivallales bacterium | reverse complement strand
GCAGATGTTTTCAATATAACCAAGTTATTCCCCAGCGTCAGTTTTCGCCAGGGCAATTTGAGTGCGCCCCACTTCGGGGCGCGCATTGTAGTGTATTATTTCTTTGGTAGCTCGATGAGGACCTTTGCCTTCTTATCGGCAATTATCTTGTCAATGACCTGCTTGGCGACCTTGTTGATTTCCTGGCCCTGCAAATGCTGGTTGATGCTGTCTTTCACTTCATCGAAGGAGGCGACTTTGGTTTCACCTGCCTTGATGATATGGTAGCCAAATTGCGTCTTGACTGGCTGGCTGATTTCACCTGCTTTCATCTTCTTGAGAGCCTCCTCGAATTCAGGCACCATCTGGCCTGGCGCAAAAGTGCCCAGGTCGCCGCCCTTTTCCTTGGATGGGCAGTCGCTATGTGTCTTTGCAACCTCTGCGAAATCCTTGCCTGCCGCCAGTTCCTTCTGCGCTTTCTGCAATTTCTCCAGAGTTGCCTTGTCTTCCTCGGCTGTGGGCTGCTTGCCTTCCTGCGCTCCTGGGAATATGGACAGAATATGCGAGGCACTGTAGGTGGTGAAATGCTGCGGATTCTCATCGTAGAACTTCTTTGCCGCGTTTTCTTCAACTTTAACCTGTGACTGGAAGAACGCCTCTATCATTGCGCTTTCGGCCAGCTTTGCCATCAGTGCCTCTTCTGTCATGCCCATGGTCTTGATCATCTTCTGGACATTCTCCGCGCCATTGGCGGCCTTGATTTCCTCAAACTGCTTTTTCGCTGCTTCCATGTCTGGCTTGAAGCCCTTGGACTTGGCCTCCGTTGCCAGCAAGTTCTGAAGCATCACCTGGTTTGCATAGTTTGCCGCCGCTCCGAGCAGTTGTTCTGGGGTTATCGCATGACCCGCCTTTGCGGCCTCGATGATCTGCGGACGCAGAAAATCGCGAATTTCCTTGCCAGTCACCTTGCCGCCTTCGTATGTCGCGGCAACTTCTGGAATCGCTGCCAGCATCTTGTCTATTGCCGCTTCATCTACCTTGGGCTGAGCTGGTGCCTCCGCCTTGGGCGCTTCCTTGACCTCTGGCTTCTTGGCTTCATCAGCCATTGCGAATGGCATTGCCGCAGCTATTGCGGCAAGCACTAGAAACTTCTTGAAACTCATTTTTCTACCTTTCTGTTTTAGGGTTTATGTTTATGGAACTAAAAATCGCAAATAATTCTTTTAGACCGAGGCAAGGGGAATGTGTTCCGCCTTTGTCGGTATATTTTATGTCCATACTGCCCATATATGACATGAGCACGTCGTTTGAGAGAGGCAGCCCAAGCTGCTCCATTGCAGCCTGGTGTGCACGCAGTGCCTCCTCCGTGTTGCTGCGTATCGCGATAAGGATATTGCTGCAAAGATTCACTGGTGCCCCTTCCATGGCATCCAGTGCAGTTTTGCGCTGCTTGTCATCCAGCCGTTTCCAGTTTCCCATGAGCGCAATGGCGTATGACGCCCAGTCTGGATGCGGGTCAGGCATTTTTTTACCCAGCTGCATTTCGTACTTGAAAAGGGGATGGTCCTGCTTGAGTTTATGCAGTTCGTTATGCGCCTCAAGCCAGTTTTTCGCATCATTCGTGGCAGCCGCCTTGTCCAAGGTTGTCAGGCATTTGTCTATTTTCGCCTGCAATTCCTCCTGCTCCATTTTCTTCAGCAAGGACTGCTGTTCTGCGTAGAATTGGCGGAACGCCTCTGTGGCGGAAAGAGGCTCAACGAATGGCGCCAGCTGTGCCATCGCATTCTGAAGGCTGCTTGAATTCTCCCAGGGCATCTTGGCGCAAAACAGCATCAGCGCCTCCAATGCATCGGGCATGTCGCTGTTAAGTAGCATCTCGCTGGAGAGCATCCCCTGTTTCTCAGCCTCAATCAGGAATTGCTTCAGTTTCTTCAGGTCGCCAGTTTGCAGCGTATGGTTGATTTGACCTGAATTGTAGTGCCTTCTTATGGCAAGCTGCGCTTCCTCCACGAAGCTGGCGGTAGCAGGATATTGCCGCAATTCATTGAGCACATTCATTGCATCCTGGTCTTTGCCTTCCGCAATCGCCTCGCATGCCTTTAGTACAAGCTCGGACTGGTGGCTGTCAAAGTCAGGCGCCTTCGCCTTCCCGCAGCCTGCCAGAAGCAGGCACAGCAACAATGAAATTATGTAAATATGATGTATCAACTGGAAAAGTTCCCGAATTGCAACAAATTATGCACTGTCTGTAAAAATGCAATAACATAAAGCAGAGAGGTAATATGGCAAATTCAAAACGCAAAGACGGGCGCAGGGTGGACCAGTTGAGGAAGTGGGACTTTGTCCTGGATTTCCAGAAGCATCCACTGGCCTCGGTGCTGGCAATCAGCGGCAATACAAGGGTGATATGCTCGGTTAGCCTGGAGGAGGCCGTTCCAAGGTGGATGAAGGAGCAGAATGTGCCTGGCGGCTGGATTACCGCCGAATACCAGATGCTGCCTTCCGCAACGGGCACCAGGGGCGAACGGGAATCCACGCGGGGCAAGGTGTCTGGCCGCACAGCGGAAATACAGAGGCTTGTAGGCCGCTCCCTCCGCGCAGTTGTGGATTTGTCAAAACTGCCTGGAATGACTTTGCATGTGGATTGCGATGTGATTGACGCGGATGGCGGTACCAGATGCGCCTCCATAACTGGCGCAAGCCTGGCATTGCAACTGGCTGCCTCCAGGCTGGTTGCCAGCGGGAAACTTGCCGAGAATCCAGTCATCGCAAAGGTGGCGGCGGTCAGTGTTGGCATCGTCGGTGGCAAGCCCATGCTGGACCTGTGCTACGAGGAGGATTCCGCCGCCGAAGTCGATATGAACGTGGTCATGACCGACACGGGACGCTTCGTGGAACTCCAGGGCAGCGGCGAAGAGGCCACTTTTGACGATGCGGAACTGGCGGAACTGCTGTCCAAGGCACGCAAGGGGTTGAAACAGATTTTCGCTTTGCAGGCTAAGGCATTGGCTTGATAATGCAATTCTCTAAAGGCAACAAAACATGGTGCATTGTACTGTTGCTGGTACTGTTGCTGCTTGGCATCAGTACGCTGGGGCGGCGCATGGCCTCGGGCATGATTGCACCTTTTGCCAAGGGAACCAGGTCAGTTAACAATTTTATCTCGCTGCTGTGGGAGAATATTTTCCATTCCAACAGGCTTGATGAATTGCAGGAAAACGAAATACGCCTCCAGCAATTGGAAGTGCGTATCGCAGAACTGGACAAGGTGCAGGAGGAGAACAGGCAACTTAGGGCTATGCTGAAATTGCCTGAAGTCAAGGACTGGACTGCATTGCGGGGGGAGATGGTTATGCGCGACCCTGCAACATGGAATTGGAACTTCAGAATCGGGCTGGGCGAGGCGGATGGTCTTGTGGAAGGCGCACCTGTACTCTTCGGTTCTTTTCTGGCAGGCAGGGTAGGACAGGTCTTCAGGCGCAGTGCAACCGTGGAGACTTTGGCAAATCCCGCCTGCTCTGTAAGCGTGTATGTCTTCAGCGGCGACAATGTCTATGTGGGCGTCCTCAAGGGCAATGGCCAGCCTTCTGGAGACAATATCTCCGCCGTGGTGGATTTTCTGCCAAAGCACGCTATCATCCAGGAAGGTGCAACTGTCGCTACCAGTGGACTTGGCGGCGAATTGCCAGGCGGCCTGCCAATAGGCGTTATTCGTGGCAAAGCATATCTGGTGGACGATGCAAGGAGGGCCGCCAACGTGGCTCTGAACGCGGATCTGCGCTGGATAAAATTCGTGTCAGTCCTGGTTCGCTCAAGCAAATAAAGGATAGTTTTATAATAGAAAATAAAGACAACACATTTTCAATGAGAGAAAGAAAAATGAAGAAAGCAGTTGTAGCGGGACATATTTGTCTGGACATAATTCCTGCCATAGATCATCACTTTGACTTGATACCAGGCCATCTTTTCGAGGTGGGCGCACCTCTCATGGCCACAGGTGGTGCAGTCTCGAACACTGGCATGACAATGCACATTCTTGGCACGCCTACAAAGTTGATGGGCAAGGTCGGAGACGATGACTTCGGCAAGACCATTCTAAATATTGTCAAGACAAGAGACGCATCTCTGGCGGAAGGCATGACTATCTCAAAGGGCAGCGCCACATCATACACCATGGTCATCAACATCCCAGGTACGGACAGGATTTTCCTGCATTGCCCAGGCGCAAATGCCACATATTGCACCGATGACCTGAATATGGCTGAACTGAAGGATGTGCAGCTTTTCCACTTTGGCTATCCTTGCTTCATGGCCAAGACCTACGAGAACGAAGGAGCCGAATTGATACGCATGTACAAGACTGTGCACGACATGGGCATCACCACCTCCATGGACCCAGGCATGCCTGATCCAAACGGCCCCGCTGGCAAGGTGGACTGGAAGAAGCTGCTCTCCAAGGTGCTGCCATACACCGATGTCTTTATGCCCAGTGCGGACGAATTGCTGTACATGATGATGCCGGAGCGTTTTGGTGACGGTGACAACATCGGCGTCCAGGAACTGGAGAAACTGGGCGACGAGTTGATTGGCTTTGGCGCCGCTGTGGTCGCCATCAAGCTGGGACAGCGCGGAATGTACATACAGACCGCCGCTGCGGAACGCTTTGCACGCATGGGGGCAGGTGCGCCAGAATGCGTGGCGGACTGGACCTCACGCCGTATGCTGTTCCCCACTTTCAATCCAGACAAGTTCATGGGTGCTACAGGCGCAGGCGATTCCAGCATAGGGGGCTTCCTCAGCGCAATGCTGCGCAACTGCAAGCTGGAAGAGGCAGGCCTCTTTGCGGCGGCGGTGGGCGCCTGCAACGTGGAGGCTCCTGATTCACTCAGCGGCGTGCGTTCGTGGGACGCCACCATGGCCCGCATCAACAGTGGCTGGGCCAACAAGGCAACCCAGGTCAGCGAGCCAGGCTGGTCCCTGAACGCCAAGAACATCTGGACCAAGGCATGATATTTATGCGG
>JAFZZD010000340.1 GCA_017615955.1 Victivallales bacterium | reverse complement strand
GGTCCGCCGCAAAAGCACATGACTGGGGCAGATCACCAAAATGAAAAGTATTATTACATCTGAGTCCTTGAGTCTCTTGCCATAGAATCACAGGCTCTGACGTAGGATTTCAAGAGCATCCTCGCGCGTGAGTTTCTTATAGCCACCGTCAAGCAGGAAAGTTGCATCGGCGATGGCTGGGAGCATCTCCTTGGACGCCCCCAGTTCAGAGATATTCATGGCGACACCAATCTCGCGCATCCATGCCTCGAATGCGGCAAGTCCCTCGTTGGCAAGCTGCTCGTCACTCTTTCCTTCTGCTGAAATTCCCCAGACATTCACCGCGAAACGTGCGAATCTCTTCACGCCATACGGCATTATGTGCCTGTAGTAAGGAAGCGAAACGGCAGAAAGCGTCATTCCGTGAGTGGCATCCGTCAGCGTGCCGACTGCATGGCCCAGCATGTGCACCTCCCAGTCCGTTGTCTTGCCCATTGCGATAAGCGTGTTGAGCGCCCAGGTGGCCGTCCACATTATGTTGCTTCGTGCCTCATAGTCCTCTGGATTCTTCACTGCGATGCGGGACGAATGGATAAGCGAATGCATAAGCCCCTCGGCGATGTAGTCGCTGGTGTTGTCGTCCTCACCGCTGAAATACTGCTCCAGGATGTGGCTCATGATGTCAAAGATTCCCGCCACCATCTGGCGGCGTGGGACAGTGAAGGTAAAGCGTGGATTGAGTATGGTGAATTTTGGGAACACATCTGGCCCGAATACCTTGCCCACCTTGAGATTGGCCTTGTGGTTGCTTATGACGCTGCCGCCGTTCATCTCGCTGCCTGTTCCAGCCATGGTAAGCACGCTTCCAATTGGGATGATGCGGCAGCTTGGCTCCTCAAAGCGCATATAGTATTTCTCCCACGGATCCTCTTCGCACCAGGCAGAGACGCTGACGCCTTTCGCGTAGTCAATTGTGGAGCCGCCACCCACGGCGAGAATGAGATCCACATTGTTGGCCTTTGCCCTAGCCGCGCCCTCCAGCATCCTCTCCAGCGTAGGATTGGGCATGACGCCGCCGTCTTCAACGATGGTCTTGCCCGCAGCCTTAAGTATTGCCACCACCTGGTCATAGATGCCGTTCTTCTTGATGGAGCCGCCTCCATACGAAAGCTGCACGACTGGACCGTAGTTCTTAAGTTCGTCTGCAAGAAAATCCAGCGCGTTCTCGCCGAAATGAAGCCTGGTCGGATTGTGAAATTGAAAGTTTCCCAGCATTGCATTCTCCTTGTAATCTATGTTTTTTAAACCCCCTTAGTGTAAAAAGTGGACTGTGGACAGTGGACTGTGGACTGTGGACTGGGCGTTTTCGCACGCACTTAACAGGCACAGCCCTATCTGCGGCTTTCGCCGCAGACACCCCACAGTCCACAGTCCACAGTCCACTGTCCACTGTCCACACATTAAAGTAAATGAACAGCACTTTATTTCAGGAATATGATGAGTGCCATTTGTGTCCCCGTGACTGCGGGGCGCATCGCAACGCCGGCGAAAAGGGATTTTGCGGGTGCACATCGGAGTTGCGCATAGGCGCTATGCTACCCCATTTTGGCGAGGAGCCGTGTCTTAGCGGAACCAAAGGCTCTGGAACCGTATTTTTCGCAGGGTGCTCCTGTGGCTGTTTTTTCTGCCAGAACCACCAGATCTCCCAGGAAGGCATTGGCAAGGCATATAGTTTTGACGAGTTTCTTGAGGGCTTGCGTTCACTCATCGCCGCAGGTGTGCACAACCTTAACTTTGTGACGCCGGAGCATTATATGCCAACTGTGCTTGCAACCTGCCGCATTCTCCATGACGAGGGCTGTGACCTGCCGTTTTTGTGGAACAGCTCTGGCTATGCCAAGCCAGACGCCATACGCCGTGCAGCTGAAATAATCGACGTGTTCATGCCTGACTTCAAATATGCGGATGGGCGGCTTGCATTTCTCTGCATGGGGGATGCCGACTATGCCCGCCATGCCCTTGCCGCGATTGAAGCAATGGTGGACAAGGCGGGCTTCCTGCGCCCATGGGACCCCAGCGGCGAAATCACGTCAAGTCGCGGAATCATAGTCAGGCATTTGGTTCTGCCAGGGTATGTGGAAAACAGCATCGCCGTGCTGGACACGCTTTACAACGAGTTTGGGCCACTGCTGCCAATTTCCATAATGAGCCAGTTCATGCCAATGCCCGAATGTCAGCGCAGGAACATGCTCACTACGCAGCTTTCCAGTCAGGAGTATTCCCAGGTCTGCGACCACGCGCAGGAGCTAGGCTTCACCAGGATATTCGTCCAGCAAGGAAATGGGGACAATGCCTTTGCGCCTGACTTCACAAAGGCGCAGCCTTTCCAGGGCAACATTTTAAAGTAAGCGTCATCAGGCATATTTCCCCTAACGCAGAGACACGTTTTTTTATCCAACGCCTTGTTCCCCATGAGGGTAGGTAATTGAGAAGAGCCCCGTAGGGGCGATGGAAACTAGCCGAGGGTGGGGCAAGCACCGCAGGCGCGAGCGAAACCCACGGATGTGGCAGGCAGAAGTTCTAGCCGCGTTAGCGACGGCAGATGGAAACGTCCTGCCATGATTATTCTTTCGCCGCATACGCGGCTCCATATTCTGGGGGGCGCATCCGTGGGTTT
>JAFZZD010000339.1 GCA_017615955.1 Victivallales bacterium | reverse complement strand
AGACGCAGAGTTTTTTAGGATTTTTAGAGGTAATTGCAAAACTACTGGCATTGCAAGCCCTTTCCGCTGGCTAAAGCCAGCGGCTCCGATAGTTTGCGGCTTAAAAAAACTAAAAAAAACTCTGCGCCTCTGCGTCTTTGCGCCTCTGCGTTAAAACAGAGCGCCTCTGCGTTAAAACAGAGCGCCTCTGCGTTAAGAAACTCTGCGCCTCTGCGTCTTTGCGCCTCTGCGTTAAAACAGAGCGCCTCTGCGTTATGATTTTGCCCTGATGGCGGCGCGGCGTATCTTGCCGTTGACGGTCTTTGGCAATTCGCTTACGAATTCGATGATGCGTGGGTACTTGTATGGGGCGGTATGTGTCTTGACATACTCCTTGATTTCAGCGGCGAGTTCATCTGAAGGCTCCTTGCCCTTGACCAGCACGACCGTCGCCTTGACAACCTTGCCGCGTGTCGGGTCTGGCACGCCAGTGACCGCGCATTCCAGGATGTATGGCAGCTCCATAAGGACGCTCTCCACCTCGAATGGACCCACCCTGTAGCCAGATGTCTTGATTATGTCATCTGCGCGGCCCTGGTACCAGAAGTATCCCTTTTCGTCCTGCCATGCCTGGTCGCCGGTGTGGTAGTATCCGTCATGCCATGCTGCCTTGGTGTCGTCAGGCGCATCCATATAGCACTTGAACAGCCCGCATGGATGCTTGGCGTCATCCGCCTTGATGCATATTTCACCAGTTTCGCCAGTCTTGACAGGCTTGCCCGTCTCGTCCAGCAAAATCACATCATATTGCGGATTTGCCTTACCCATGGAGCCAGGGCATGGCTTCATGTCCGAGAGTGTGCCGATGGTGAGCGTGGTCTCTGTCTGGCCGAAGCCCTCGTATGGCAGCTGTCCTGAAACGCGGGCGAATGCCTCGCTGACCTCGGCTGGCATGGCCTCGCCAGCGGTAGTCACATGCTCCAGCGTGGAGAAGTCATACTTTGCGATGTCCTCCTTTACCATGAAGCGGAATATGGTGGGCGGTGCACAGAATGTGGTGATGCCGTATTTCTTGAACATGGGGAGTATCTCGCCCGCATGGAAGCGGTCGAAGTCGTAGGTGAATACGCCGGCCTCGCAGAGCCACTGCCCGTAGATCTTGCCCCACAGCGCCTTGCCCCAGCCAGTGTCGGCTATGGTGAAATGCAGGCCGTCTGGGTTCACCTTGTGCCAATGGCGGGCCGTCATGATGTGGCCCAGCGGATATGCGTAGTCATGCTCCACCATCTTGGGATATCCTGTGGTGCCAGAACTGAAGAAAATCAGCATTGGGTCGCTGGTGCGCTGCTCCTCGGCGCGTGGGAAGTCTGGCTTGAAGTTGGGATACAGCTCGTCATAGTCAAGCCATCCGTCATGCTTGCCGTTGACAACGAATTTCAACCTCATTCCATTGTAGTCGGCACCGTCTATCTCATTGCAGATATTGCCGTCCGCAGATGCGAAGATGTACTTTATGTTAGCCTTTTTGAAGCGGTATTCGAAATCATGGGCGGTCATCTGGCAGGAGGCAGGCACCGCCACTGCGCCCAGCATATGCAGAGCATTCAGCACATACCAGAACTGATAGTGCCTCTTCAGTACCAGCATGACCCTGTCCCCTCTGCGCACGCCCATGGAATGCAGCAGATTGGCTGTGCGCATCGCATTGTCGCTGATTTCACGGAACGTGAAGTCATGCAATTCCTGGTTCTTGGAGAGCCAACGCATGGCCACCTTGTCGGGGCACTGGTCAGCCAGACGCTTCAGCACGTCATACGCGAAGTTGAAATTGTCGGGTATCTTGTAGCTGACATTCTTCAGCGTGCCGTCCTCATTCCATTCTTCGTCCATGTAGTCCTGATACAGCAGGTGCCTTTGCGCGGCCTTGTTGGTGTCGGGAGCCTTCTTTGGCTCCATAGCGAACCTGTCGGGCTTGCTGGCATCATCGTTCTTGCCGTGCATCACTATGGAGAGGAATTTGCAGCCCTCGGGGCTTATGGCAGTCATGGCATGTGGATCCCTGCCATCAAAATATATGCTGTCTCCCTGGTTGAGGATTTCTTCCTTGCCGTCAAGGAACACCTTCAGCGTGCCTGAGATTATAAGGTCGAATTCCTGGCCATTGTGCTCGGAGTACTGGATAAGCTGGTCTTGTTTGCCGCAGGGGGCGGTGACGATGAAGGGTTCGCCTGTGCGCTCCTTCATGCGTATTGCCTGGTGCAGATATGAGAAGCCTGGCCTGCGCACAAATGGGAAGCCTTCGCCGTCCCTGGTGACCGTGTAGTGGGCCAGATTGGATTCCTCGCCGCTGATGACCGAGGACACGTCCAGCCCGAAATACTCGGCTACATTGTAGTAGAATGAGAATGGGGCCTGCTTTGTGCCGTCTTCGTAGGTCTGGTAGTTCTCTACCGTCACGCCCAGGATTTCCGCCATCTGCTGCACGGTCAATCCCTTCTGCGTACGCAATTCGCGAACCCTCATTGCGATTTGTTCATTCTTTTCCATTGTGATTCAATCCTTCTTGGTTGGTGACTGTTGAATGCACAGGAAAATACGGGGGAGCATAAGACGCCTGATACGGGGCATCCTCTGGACCACCCGTATCAGCCCGCACAAGGCACAATCGGGTGGTCTAACTAATTATGATGATAATAGCAAAAACAACGGCAAAAATGGAGGCAGCACGGAACGACAGCGCAAATCCTGTGCCGTTCTGCTTGACTTCGTGTGCCTTTGCCTGTGTCATATTCAATCTTCGCTGGTTTGAATGTGCGTGAATTTAGCGCAGCTTAAAAAAAACGCCAATCGCCTGTGCTGATTTTGTAGCGTTCGATTAAAATCGAAGAAGTCAATGTAGAGTATTTTTGTGTTTTATCTTCAGACTGGCAGATAATGATGATTTTATTATAATTTGGCAGTAATGATTTTTGGGGCGATGATGCTAGAATATTACCAATAACATAGCCAAAAGGGAAACAAGGAAAATGAAGAGACGCATCGCAACAATTTTGTTTGCAGTCATATCGCTGGCTGCGCTGGCGGTGGAGCCAGATGTCGTGATATCTTTCAACAGAGGTGTTCAGGCGGACGTGGGAGGCACGGGAAACATAGGGAGTGTGCTGGAGGGCTTCACTGACCCAATCGGCATGAAAGGGGCAATCTCTCCCATAGGCAAATACAAGGAGGATGCGCTTCTGGTTCCCTCAATTGAGGGAAAGGGCGTTCGCATTGGGAAACTGGAGGATGGCAACATATACAAGATAATATACAAGCCACTGCCCTCCTTGAGCAGACTGGCTGGAACAGTGAGCGTATGGGTGCGACTGGATGACTGGAAAGGCTCTGACGGCGAGTACCACACCTTCTTCTCCGCAGAAGGTTCAGGGCATCGCATTTTCCTGTACAAGACGCCCAACAACGACATGGCTGTGTTCTATGGCGACCTGGCAAAAAAGACGCCATCCACAGTCGCCAGATTTCCAGTCCGCAATTGGAAAAAAGGGGAATGGCATCACTTGTGCTTCGCATACGATGAAAAGACACTGGAACTTCACATAGACGGCATCTCACGGGCGCTTGTCCCCATGAATAAGTTGATGCCAGTTGACTTCAACACCATAGTCCTGGGGCAGCACTGGATGGGCAATCCCGGTGTCACGACAATTGACGATTTGCGCATATACAATGGAGTGCGCCTGAATGAGAGCGCCATGAAGGCGGAATACGAACGCCTGGCGAAGAACGGCGTCAGCGGTGCACCGCTGGAATTCTGCGCCGCGCCACGCACGGCGCTTGTGGATGGCGAGGTTAAGGCAAACGAGTACTCCATAAGCGGAAATGGCTTCCGCTCCACCAGGGAGAACTACTACTCGTCATTGCAGAGCACATGGAACCTTGCATACGATGAGCAGAACTTCTACCTGGGTATGATATCTGACAAGGCCACCGCAACAACACAGTCTGGACGGGACAGCACGCCTTACACGGATGACAGCGTGGAGCTGTACATGACAGACATCTATGGCACGCAGCATGAATACCATTTCATTTTCAATTCAGGCAATGGTTTCTTCGATGCAAAGGACAATGACATCAACTGGAACAGCGAAGGCGTTGTTTTCAACAGCAAGACAATCGGTGGCAAATGGCACTTTGAGGCGGCGATTCCCTGGTCCAACTTCGGTGTGAAGCCAGAGGACGGTAAGGCATTGAGGCTGAATATATGCAGAACATTCGTCGGCGCAGGTGAATTCACGCAGATTTCACCAAGCGGCAGATCATACTCTGACAAGACCCGCTTTGCACAACTAAAGCTGATGAAGAACGCGCCGCAAATCGATGTGACGGGCTTCGGGCAGCTTAATGCCGCTCAATTGGACTGTGCACTCCACATCAGGTCTGACGAGGATGACGTCATCTCTTGGAAAATGGAGGCCATGGACAATTACAAGCCCTTCATTTATTCCAAGGATTTGAAAGTCGCCAAAGGTGTGGAACTTACAGAAAAATGCACTAGAGCACTGCCAAAGGACAGATTCCTGGACATCACAGTCCTGTCGAAGAAGCATGGCATGCTATATCACAACTCCATAGACTACCACAATGCCATTGCGCTGGTGCACAGTTTCATCTACACAGACATACCCAAGGACAAGTTGGTGTTCGTGTATAGAAACAACTCGCTTGGTTCAGGAAAGAATAAGCTGCATGCCACATTCCTGCGCAAGGACAAAAACGTGGAATATGAGGAAACTGTGGACATACCCGATGATTCATCGGTCACGCACGGTAAAATTGATGTGTCGAAGTTGACGCCTGGCGCGGTCTATGATGTCAAATTCCAGGTGACGGCCCCAGACGGCAAAAAGATTATCGAGGGCCAAGAGGAATATGGCTACTACAAGAACGGCGGGCCCTGGACTGGGACGCAATACGGCATTGAAAATGTTGATGCCACCTTGCCCCCATGGCCTCCAGTGAAGGCTAAAGACAGTGTTTTCCAATGCTGGGGCCGTGAATGCACTTTCGGCGGCGCGGGCATCATCTCCAGCTTCGTCAGCCAGAAGAAAGAGCTGCTTACAGCACCAATCGCCTTGGTCGCCAACGGCAGCCCCGTCCAATTCAAGGCAAAGTTGGACAGCGTATGCGACGCACGTGCAATCTACACCCTCAAGTCCACAGGCGCTTTGCCAATGGAGGTAAATGTCCGCGCCGAGTTCGATGGAATGATGTATTTTGAAGTGGAACTTGGTGAGGGGGACTACCAGTCACTTCAACTCAAGATACCCATGGACAGGGAGCACATCGATGCCTTTGACGACTGCAGCAGCATCTTCGAGAAACTCAGTTTCAGGGACAACCCGAAGCAGCACTATGACATCAACTTCGTGCAGAAGCCATTCTGGTGGTGCGGCGGTGACGAGGTGGGCCTTATGGGAGGCACCCAGAGCAAGCGTGGCTGGCGCATAAAGGACAAGGCCAAGTCCATGTCAATTGATTTGGATGCAAAAAGTGTCTTGTTGACAATGAACATGATTGACACGCCAATCAAACTCAGCGGCAAGAGAAAGCTTGCGTTCTATCTGGATGGCACGCCTGTCAAGCCAAAGAGAAAGGGCACGGAGCGTGCACGTGAAAGGCACAATCTCGTGCATGTGGCAGTCTCTGGCAAGTACTTTGGCTACGTGCAGCCAGGATACCTCGACACATTTGCCAACTGGATCAAGAACCGCTTGAGAAGCGACAATCGCGCTGACCTGGATAAGATGCAGTACTTCGCGTATGTCCCGCCAAAGGGCTCATCCGTATTTTCACCTGGCTGGCACTACTATGCCTCCCTGTGGACGAATCCCCCGCCGCCACTGGGTTCATTCAGCGTAAATCCAGGAGTATTCCGCCTTCCCTTCAGCTGGACTTGGACTTGCATGAACGAGCCCTCCCATTTTGACATGCAGATATCCTGCATCCAGACCATACTTACCCCACATGAACTTAATTTCTGCAATGCGGGCTTCTACTTCGACCTGTCCTGGCCACGTGCCTGCGGAAATACGCTGCATGGCTGCGCCTGGACAGATGAGTTCGGGGATGTGCAGCAGGACAATGACCTGTACAAACTAAGGGAATACTACATACGTGCATACAGAATGCTGAAGCGTGCACGTCCCGATGCCTATTTCTATGCGCATTTGTATATGACAAGGACTCCAGTCGATTCGTTTTTTGACCTTTGTGTTGCAGGCGAGATGTATGACCGCTACCTTGCCAAGCACGGCGCATACTACGATGTGCTGTATCCAGAACTCATGCGCATCGCGTACGCCTCCCACGTAGGCGAGCATTCTATTTCCCTGATACCGCAATTCCTGCGTGGTCTTCAGGGCTACAATCCAGAAAACATCTCCTCATACAATCCTATGAAGCCTGAATGGGACAAGCCACTGCGGCACTTTCTGGCATATTTGCAGCTGCACAAAATGTACCCGATTCTCGACTTCTGGATGCAAAACGAAAAACTGCCGCCCAAAGGCGAAGGCCATGTTGACAAACTGTACGAAGCGTTGGAGATCTTTGGCTGGGAGGACGTGAGATTCTATGGCTACTTCAAGAAGGACAAGCCAGTTGTGTGCATTCCCGAGCATCCAAGGATTATGGCATCAGTTTATACTAATGGAAATAAGCTGTTTTTGGTGGCGCTGAACGACACTGACCAGGCGCAAAAGATGCAGGTCAAGCTGAATGCCCCGCAGTTGGCTTCCTTTAGGAACTTGGCTGGCGCAGATGTGTTCAACAAGAAGAACTATAGACTTGAGAACGGAATTCTCACCTTGGAGCTTGAGGGGAGGGATTCCGCTTTCATCCTTTTCAAGTAAGGAGAACGCAATGTTCAAGCACTTGTTTTTTGACGACACCAGGTTGCTGAAACGCGAGCATCTGGCACGCGATTACGGGGCGCCCGTATCATGCGGCACATTTATCGATCCCAGAGTATCCTGCGGCTATGCCTGGGCATTTGCCACGCGGGGACCTGATGGACGTTTCTATCTCTTGTATCATGGATATTTGGATGGACAGAAGAAAATAGTGCCTGCCTTGGCTGTAAGCGATGATGGCATTTCGTTCAAAGCCGCAAATATCCCCGAGGATGCTTTACCAAAGCAGCCAGCATTGCCTAATCAGCTGGATATTCCGCTGCCAAACAATTCCGAGATAGCCAACTTGTTTGACGACCCCATGGCGCCTAAGTCACAGCGGTATAAACTCCTGCTTTCCGACCATACTGATTTGTACCCGAAAAGATTCATTAATGACTATGTTCTCTCTTCGCCAGACCTGTTCCACTGGACCCGCATGGAAGACAGCTGTTGGAATACTCGAGGCACTGAACCAGTCACAGGATGCTTCCACAACCCAATCCACAAGACAAATGTCGTCCTCACCAGACCAGACTGGGGCCAACGCCGCGTCGCCATCACAGAGACAGCGGACTGGCACCGATACTCCCCTGTGGAACTTTGTCTCCAGGCGGATTCGGAGGACTTGCCGCTGGCTGAAATCTATGGCATGACGGCACTGGAAATGGATGGCTGGTTCATTGGCTTCCCGCTCATATACACTGGCTTCCCGCAATCCTACGAGCATAAGTTCCGCGGAGGAACCATGGGCGTGCAGCTGGCATATTCCCTGAATGGGCGGCATTGGCAGCGCTCCCTACGAAAGTATTTCCTTGGATCAGAACTAGATGCGGGGGACGGCTTGTGGCAGATGACCTTCCCCACATCCTACTTGAAACAGGAAGACGGTTCATGGCTGATTTATACTGGAAGCAGCCATGCACCCCATGGCTCTACGCCTGAAGAAATCCTGGGAAAGACTGCCGTTAGGATACTCCGCCTCAGAAAAGATGGCTTCATTTGCCTGAAGACGGAAAAGGCCGATGAACCCTCGCTTCTCGCATTGAGGGAGGCAGTCTGGAATGGCGGCGACTTGAAGATAAATCTTGTGGCTGAGAAGGCGACCTGCGCAATCTATGACACCACTGATGGCGTTGCCGCAATGGTGCGCTCCCATGAAGACTGCATCCCGTTCAGCGGTGATTCCGCAAATTGGACGCCACAATGGAAAAATGGCAAACTTGACGATTTCAAAAAGAAAACCCTTATCGTGGAAATTTCCATGACCAATGGAAAACTCTTCTCAATCGAGTACGATGCAATACCATTGATGACCGTGGAGGGAATACGCTATAGGGAATTGGGCATTTTGGAACAGCATCCTGGTTTCTGATTCATTGGAGGAAAATAAATGAAAGTCAACAATTTAGAGGCATTCCGCCGCACGATTGCGTCTGGAAGGACTGCGTATGGCATGGTAATCACCATGTTCGATCCAAGCATGACTGAACTTGCCGCTGAAAACGGCATGGATTTTGTTTGGATAGACATGGAACATTCACCAATGGTGATCACAGATGTCCAGAATATGCTTATGGCTGTCAAGGGGACAAATTGCGCGGCGTTTGTTCGTGTACCGTGGAGCGTTAATTATCTGTTGAAGCCAATACTTGATTTGGGGCCTGCGGGCGTAATCATCCCGATGGTCAACAATGCTGAAATTGCGAGGCAGGCTGTAAGCGCCTGCAGGTATCCCGTGCACGGCGGTGAACGTGGTTTCGCGACGCGACGCCAGAACGGATACAATGCCATATCCCTTTCTGAATACGTCGCATTGTCGGAGCACGACCCGATGGTGATTGTTCAGATAGAGCACAAGGAGGCCGTGGAGAACATTGACGATATACTTGCTGTGCCTGGCATTGACAGTGTCTGCATCGGTCCATACGATCTTTCCACTTCATACGGCAAGCCTGGATGTTTTGACGACCCTGAAATCATCGCTGCAATAGACCACGTTCGAGAAAGGACAAAGGCGGCTGGTGTGATGCTCGGAGGCTTCTGCGGAAATCAGGACTTCTGGCAAAATCGCCCCATGGACTGGAAGGCGATTTTTGATGATGCAGGTTTCTTTGCCGCGCAAATACGCAAGCAACTTGCTGAAGTCAGAAATAATCTTCCATGACAAGAATCTCTGGGAATTAGCCCGCTGCCATGAAGATTTACATTGTTAACGTGGGCAGTTCTGCAAGGTATTTTCGCAGTATTTTCTGTGAGAAGCCGTTGTTTTCTATGATTTCCTTGTAGAAATATGCGCTTGGCTTAGGCGTGCGCTTGAAGTTCTTGAAATCAACATCCACCAGACCGAAGCGCGGCAGGAAACTGCTCCACTCGTAGTTGTCCATCAGCGACCAGTACAGGTAGCCGCGCAAGTCCACGCCGCGCTTCAGCGCGTCATGCAAGGCGGAGAGGTACAGCGTGATATAGACGATGCGGAAGCGGTCGTCATTGCAGCAGCAGCCGTTCTCAGTCATATAGACGGGATAGTCCCTGAAGCGCTCCATCATGGCGGTGCATCCCTCTGGGAAGAATTCCTCGAAGTAGAATGGCTTTTCTATCAAAGGCAGGTATTTGTGGGGAAAACGCGGTGCCCGTAGGTTCTTCTTGCGGGCATCCACCAATTCCCTGGTGTATAGATTCAGCGCCCAGAAATCCACCGCGCCCTTTGCCTCGGGGCATTCCTCTCCCTCCTCGTGGGGCGCTATGAGTTCGCCTGTCCTGATGGCATGCAGAAAGGCGCCGTTTGTCTGGAAATCCTTGTATGCCGCCATGGTGTTGTCCAGCTCGTCATAGTACCTGCATGGCCAGTATTGCAATGCCATGTGCGCCGAGCTGACTGGCGCCTTGCTGAGCGTCTTGATGAGGCGGTAGGTCACGGCATGAAGCCTGATGAAATTCAGTCCGTCTGGCAGCAGGGTATGTGTCTTTTCGTTCAGCACCAGCCAGAAGTCCACCAGACCATCGTAGCGCTTCACGGCCTTTTCCGCAAAGCGCAGAAAATACTTGAAGTTGTCTTTTTTGCTGACGCCGCCCAGCTCCTCGAACCATTGGGGCCATGTGAAATGCGTAAGGGTGACGAATGTCTTTATGCCCAGCTTCTTGTATAGCTGAAGCTCCTCTTCATAATGCAGGAAGGCCTCCTCGTCCCAGGTGCCGCAGACTGGCTCCATGCGGCTCCATTCCAGGGACATTCTGTAGGCCTGGTGCCCCAGGTCATGCACCAGCTGCGCATCCTGCCTGAACAGCTGGTAGTGGTTGCATGCCTTGCCGGAAGGAACGCCATCGAAACCAGGCTGATGCTCTTCATGCCACCTCTGGGAATTGTTGTTGTCGCCCTCGATCTGGTGGCCAGCCGTGGCGCTGCCCCAGAGAAAGCCCTTTGGAAACGTGAAGTCAGGTATGTTAAATACATCATACATATTGCAAGCTCCTTACGCACATTGCCGCCCACGACGTTGTTCCCGTTAAGGCAACTTTAGTTGGCGTTGCAAAACCTAATTATGTGAGCGCCGAAGCGGCGCTCACTCAAGTTGGCCAACTTGTTCGTTTTCGCCTGTTGGATTACTGCACAGGTTGGCCAACCCGTGCGGGGCGTCTGTGGCTTTGCTCTGTCGTTTGTTCAACCTGAATGGGCGCCACTTTGGCGCCCACACTTATCTCTTGAATTTATTGATGCAGTCTATATATGCTTCCACCGAGGCGGTGACTATGTCCGTCGATGAGCCGAAGCCGTAGTATGTGTTGCCTTCGCACTCCAGCAGTATGTGCACCTTGGCGATGTCGTCAGAGCCGCTGCTGATGGACTGTATCGTGAATTCCCGTATCGTCATGCTGCGGCGTATTATTCGTTTCAGTGCGCACACTGCCGCATCCACAGGGCCGTTGCCAGTGGCGGTGGCATCGAAATGTTCGCCTGAAATGCTCAGTTCCAGGTAGGCAACTGCCTTCAGGTCCTTGCCGCTGGACACCTGCAGATGCTCCAGCTTTATGGTGTGGTTCTGCTTGTTCTGGACGCCAGCGATAATCAACAGGTCATCGTCCGTAATGTCCTTCTTGCGGTCGGCAAGTTTCAGGAATTTGTCGTAGGCCACGGTGAGTTGCTGCTCGTCCAGCGTAACGCCGAGGAGTTGCAGGTGATGGCCAAGTGCAGCGCGCCCGCTGCGTGCGGTCAGCACCAGATTGTTGTCGTCTATGCCCACGTCCCTTGGGTCGATGATTTCGTATGTGAGTTTGTTTTTCAGGATGCCGTCCTGGTGTATGCCAGAGGAATGGGCGAAGGCATTTCTGCCCACGATTGCCTTGTTTGCCTGGACTGGCATGTTCATCAGTTCTGTCACCATTCTGCTGGTGTTGAAGATATTGCGTGTATTGATATTTGTCTGCAATGCAATATCATTGCGGCATTTCACAATCATTGCAATTTCCTCCAGGCTGGCATTGCCTGCACGTTCGCCAATGCCGTTGATGGTGACCTCGACTTGACGTGCCCCATTCATAACGCCAGCCATTGTATTTGCGGTGGCAAGCCCCAGGTCATCATGGCAATGGACGGAGATGATGGTGTTCTCGATGCCGCGCACATGGTCCCGCAGATATTTGATTTTCGCGCCGAATTCCTCGGGAAGGCAGTATCCTGTTGTATCAGGGATGTTTATGATGGTTGCGCCTGCGGCAATGGCCGCTTCGATGACCTTCGCCAGATATTCATTGTCGGTGCGTCCTGCGTCCTCAGCGTAGAATTCCACCTCGTCCACCAGGTTTCTGGCGAACTTCACCGCCGCCACCGCCTGTTCTATTATGGCCTCCCTGGTGGAGTTGAATTTGTATTTGATGTGCAGATCGCTGGTGCCGATACCAGTGTGAATGCGCTTGCGCTTCGCGTATTTCAGGGCATCCGCCGCCAATTGAATGTCATTCTCCAATGCACGGGACAAGGCGCATACAGTGGGCCATGTCACAGCCTTGGATATCTCAACCACCGAATGGAAGTCCCCAGGGCTGGAGGCAGGGAAGCCCGCCTCGATGACATCAACGCCCAACAGCTCCAATTGCTTGGCAATCTTGATTTTCTCCACGGTGTTGAGCTGGCAGCCAGGCACCTGCTCTCCGTCCCTCAACGTGGTGTCAAATATATACAGTTGCTCGCTCATGTTCTTATTTCAGGAAGCCGTTGATGATTTGCTCTTCGGCCTCTTGCTCTGTGAGGCCCAGGGTCATTAACTTTATAAGTTGGTCGCCTGCAATTTTGCCGATTGCGGCCTCATGGACCAAGGCGGCATCCACATTGTTCGCCTCCAGACCTGGCACGGCGAGAATCTTGCCTTCGTCCATAATGATGGAATCGCACTCGGTATGGCCAGTGCAGGGCGCATTGCCCACCAGCTTGGCGTCAAACCTCTGGAAGGAATGTTCCTTTGCCACGGAGCGGGACACCACGTCAGCGCTGGAGCCTTCGCCATTGAGATACACCACGTATGTGCTGATTGCCCTCTGCGCTCCATGGGTCATAAGCCTTTCCCGAACAACCAGCTTGGCGTTAGCGGCAAGTTCGGCCTTGGTGGTGCGCTCCGTGTCATCCACGCCGCGTATCTGCACCATTTCCATTTCCATGCTGCTGCCCTCCTGCTGATACACCTCAGTCACTGGATTCAGGATGCGCTTGCCCTTGCCGTCCCCTGCGCCAACGTGCTTCTCCACGTATTTAACGGAGGCGTTCTTCTCCAGCCAGAAGCGGTGAATGCCATCGTGCTGGGAATCCTGGGCGCCGCAGTTGTGAATGCCGCAGCCAGCCACAATGACTATCCTCGCGCCTTCGCCGATGTGGAAGTCGTTGTACACGGTCTCCTTCAGGCCGCTTTTTGTCATCACCACGGGGATGTGCACCTTGTCATCAACGGTGCCTGGCGCCACATAGATGTCCAGCCCGCTGCCATTCTCCTTCGGCACGATCTTTATCTTGTCAGTGGACTGCCTGCCAGCGGACTGGCTGTTAGCCCTCACGTTGAAGGCACCGTCCTCCACTTTGCCGCCGCCGATGAGTTCGCGGAGCATCTTCAGTTGTGTTTCATCAAGATTCAGCATTGTGCAGCCCCCCACATTCCGCCGCTTTTGCAGCAGCCCATGTTTCCCAGTCCAGAGCCAGCCAGGCTAGGCAGGATGAGTTCACGCGGCCCGTATTTGTCCACCACGCCCTCTTTCAGCACCACGATTTCATCCGCGATGTTGAGGATGCGCTCCTGGTGCGAGATGATCATGATGGAGCTGCCATGTATGTTCTGCCTCATGTTCTGGAACAGCCGTATCAAATTCTGGAAGCTCCACAGGTCAATGCCCGCCTCGGGTTCGTCGAATATTGATATTAGTGAGCCTTTTGCAAAGACAGTGGCTATTTCGATGCGCTTGAGTTCGCCGCCAGAAAGGCTGGCGTTAACCTCGCGGTTAACGTAGTCCTTCGCGCATAGGCCCACCTCGGAAAGATAGTCGCAGGCCTCGTGCACGCTAAGTTCCTTGCCAGCGGCCAGCCGCAGCAAGTCCAGCACGCGTATTCCCTTGAAGCGCACTGGCTGCTGGAAGGCGAAGCCAATGCCCGCCTTGGCCCGCTCGGTGATGCTCTTCTCCGTTATGTCAACGCCATTCAGCAGTATTCGCCCAGACGTGGGCCTGGAAATGCCAGCTATGAGACGCGCCAGGGTGGACTTGCCGCCGCCGTTGGGGCCTGTTATGACCGTCAGATGTCCTGCTGGCAGACTTAACGTCACATCCTTGATGATGGTCTTCTCCTGCCCATTGTCGGACACCTTGAATGATATGTTTTCCAAGCTTAGCATCTTCTTGCCTCAAATGTACAGGAATATAACTTGATGTACAATATTTTCCAGTATTCCAGGCTAACCTATAATGCAAAAGCGCAGAAACCCAGAGACCTTTATCCATTGAATAAACAATGGAAATCTCTGCGCCTCTGCGCCTTTGCGTTGAAAATCTCCGCGCCTTTGCGTTGAAAATCTCCGCGTCTCCGCGTTACATGACGGCAAAGTCCTTCTTTTCCGCGTTGCGCTGACGCACCAATGTGGCGGCTGATACAATCTTGGGTCTGCCTGACTTGTCGCTGACAACAGCCTTGTACCCTAGTTTAGCCTTGCGTTCCAGCTCCTCGTCCACCGCCTCTTGCAAACAGGCAAGTGCCATTTCCATGTCTTTACTCATTTCTTGCAAGCTCCTTCAGGTGTGAGAATACCTGCTGCTCATAGATGAAATAATCCGTGTCCAACCTCTTCTCGAAAATCGGCCTTATGCGTTCCTGGGAATTGTCAAAGCAGAAAGTGCTGTCACAAATCTCCGCATAGTCGAACAGGTTCTTCACGGTACGCGGGAAGCGTCTGATGATGGTTTCCTCTGGTACATTGTGTCCTCCTTGTTGAACTCGCAGCGCAACACGCTGTGCGGAGAATTCCGCACTGGGCAGATACAGGAACCATAGAGACACTTGCCAGCCCAGGTTGCGCCACTCCCGAATGCGTGACAGATATACCCGCCCCGCAAGGGTCGTCTCGAATGCAAACGTCTCCCTGTTTTTGATTTTCTGCTCAAGTTCGCAAAGGAACAGCTTGCTTGCCTGGAGCTGTCCCGCCGTAAAGTCCAGCGGGGATATGCCCTTTGCTATTTCATCCGCATTGATGAAATTCTTGCACGAGACTATGCTGGGCAGATACTTCATTGCAAAAGTCGTCTTGCCCGAGCCATTGGGTCCCGCCACAATATGGCAAGTTGGCTGTTCTGTCCGCGACATTGTCAAAAAACCTCGTAGAGTGTTGCTTAATTTACCCCGAAAACTTCATATTTCAAGATTGTTTTAGTTGTCGATGGTCAAATGGCAGTTCCAAAAGCACGGACATCCCGCAACTTTTTACAAGGGACGAGTGGACTCGCCCCCTTGTGTTTCCATAAGCCGAAGGTGTCCACGTGGGCGTCGAAAGCGGCATCCATTCAGGTTGCCTTGACGGAAACACGCAACCAGCATCTACATCGCTGTGTGAGGTTGAATGATTTGGGTTCCAGAGACTGGAACATGGACGCCATCTGCGTATGGAAACACAAAGTGGGAGTGACTGATTGCGGCGAAGGGTTGAAGGGAAATATTTTACCATATCTTGTAAGATTGGCAAACATTATTATAGTATTCGCCAATTAGACCCGTGGCATTCTACGATTTGTTTTTTGCCAGGTTTCTATATGGAATTCCATGGGTTTGCAGTATTTCATGTTAGCCATCCAGTGATGGCTATGGATATTTTACGTAAATGTAATTCACACGTTCGTTCCTGAATCTACGTAAGATATTCATCGAGGGTTCACGTAATAGATTCAGGAGACAGGAGGCATTATTATGGCGAAAAGTTCATTGATTCTTGCTGAAGGAGAAGAGTTGCTGGCGGTAGTCGAAGGCGAAATGTGGGCTAACAGTGGTAATGCAATGGCCAATTTCATGGCTCACATCAGAAAGATACTTTTCGGTATTTGCGGTTACAAGAAAACAGCTCAGCTTTGCATCACAAACAAGAGAGTTGTGGTAGAGAGTCACGAGACCTGCACCTGCAATGACATTGCCAGCTCATTCTGCACGCTTCTCCCACAAAGTGTCGCCAGTATTGATTCCGTATCCGTTGGAACAGGATGCTTTGGTCTTTGCTGCAAAAAGCACTCACTGGTCATTGTACAGAATTCCGGTGCAGAATACGGCTTCGTTCTGAAGGGCGGAAAGGAAGAAATCGCCAAAACAAGTGAACTTATTATGAATGTTCTTGTTAGGTAAGATTAAATGTCTTGCATATCACGTATTGATGGGAGAAGGAATTTCCCAAAAACGTTATCGTTAGTTTCGGAGTTAGATTTTATAAAATCCTCTCCAGTAATTAAGATGTTTCT
>JAFZZD010000338.1 GCA_017615955.1 Victivallales bacterium | reverse complement strand
GAACCAAATGCGACCAATTCTCTATGGAGTATCAGACTTTGCGGAACTTCGCAGAAGCAATGGCTGGTACATTGACCGCACAGCCCGCATCCGCGACTTGGAAAGCACTCGCTTCGCAATGTTTCTGCGTCCAAGACGCTTTGGCAAGTCCATGCTTATTTCCACGCTTCAGGCATACTACGACATCAACTACGAACAACGCTTTGAGCAGTTGTTCTCTGGTACAGACATCGGAAGCAATCCCACGCCCGAGCATAACAAATATCTGATTCTGTATTTCAATTTCTCGGCTGTGGACAAAGCGATAAGCCGTGTCGAGGCCAGTTTCGATGCGTATGTGTCAACGCTGATAGATGCATTCACCCGTACATACGAGCATATTCTGCCTGAACGCACCGTCAATTCCATACAGAATGCAGAAGGCTGCGTCGCAAAAATGAATACCTTATTCGCAGAACTAAAAGGCACCAAGCACGATGTATATGTTTTGATTGACGAATATGACAACTTCACAAATACCATCCTGTCGGAACACGGAGAGAAAGCATACAATGACCTTTGTCATGGCGACGGCTTCTTCAAGCAGTTCTTCAACGTGCTCAAGGCCACATCCACATCAGCAGACGCACCAGTGAAACGCATCTTCATCACAGGAGTTTCGCCTCTGACGATGGATGATGTCACCAGTGGCTTCAACATAGCAATGAACATATCACTGCAAAGCACATTTGCAGACTGGCTCGGCTTTACGCATGATGACCTGCGCCAAATGGCAGAATACTATGCGCCCTACACAGGGCAGACAGCCGAACAGATATGCAAGACCGCTATGGAATGGTATGACAACTACAGATTTGCCGTTGGCAATGTGCCTTCAATGGCGAATACGACCCTGATATTGTCATTTGTCAAACATCTGCTTGATGAACACCGGTTGCCAAGCAATATGCTTGATGCCAACCTACGCACCGACTATGTGAAAATCCGCCATCTGGTGACAATTGGCAACAGGCTCAACGGCAATTTCCATAAATTCGAGGAAATACTCAATGCCAAGCAGATTGAGGGGGTAGAACTCAAGGACTCCTTCCAGGCAACGGCCATAACAAAGCCTGACAACTTCCTGTCACTGCTGTTCTACTTCGGCATACTGACAATTGCTGGCGAGGACATGGGGACTATCACGCTTGCCATACCTAACAGGCTCATATCTGCCATGGCCGCTGACTTCATTCCCGCAGCATACGAGGACATATTCAAACTGGATCCAAGAGTTGATGCCATCCTAAAGGGAATGCTGCAATTCAATAAAAGCGGCACAATAGAAGGTTTCCTATCTCCAGTATGCGACTTTGTCAAGCAGATTTTCGCTGTTCGCGATGCAAAGGAAGGCGAGATTGCGGTGCAGTCAGCAGTGCTTGCGCTGCTCACCTGCGCAAGAGGACCTTATATTGTGATGCACGAACGCGAGGCCAACGGCGGCTACTACGACATTGGCCTCGCACCGCAGCTTTCGCTATGGCCTGAAATGGCAAATGCGGCCATAATTGAACTTAAATACATCAAGGCTGGCGAAGCGTCACCCACGCCTGAAAAGCTGGAGGCAATGCGCCAGGAGGCAAGCGCACAGCTGGACTGCTATGCAAAAGACCAGAACCTGGCACAGGAATGGAGATTAAAGCCAGGCAACGGCACGCCTGGCATTGAAGGCGGCACAGTCACGCTGCACCGCATAGTCCTGGCATTCCACGGAGGCAATTGCGTCCTCTGCGAAAAACTGCCATAAAACAAGAAAAAGCATATTTTCATCCATGGATTTCCGCAGATTATCACAGATTATTTCTGTGCGAATCTGCGACGATCCGTGGATTATTTTTCATTTGTGTTACGTGAGAAGATATAACCTGCGAAAAAGGCGGTGAATGGAGCCACCAGCACCAGGGAGAAACTGCCTATCAATGTCTTAACCACTTCGGAGGCGACCAGCGGGTTGTTGAGGATTTCGCCCAGGCTGTTGCCTTGTGCGCAGAACATCATTAGCAAGGTGATATAACCGCCAGAGTACGCCAATAGCAGGGTTGTCGTCATAGTGCCAACCACGCTGCGTCCCATGCGCAGGCCAGAGGCAATCAGCTCGTGTCGTCCCAAATCAGGGGAATGCAAGGCGACCTCACCCACGCCTGCGGCGATGTCCATTGCCAGATCCATTACCGCGCCAGAGGAAGCAAGGATCATTGCCCCTGCAAACAAATCCTGAAGATTCAGGTTTTCATAGCCAGAGAACAGCAAGGTCTGGCTGTATGGCATGACTGCGCCATTGATGTGCATGAGGCACGTAAAGGCCCACGCCATGAACAAACCTGCAAAAACGCCCGCAATTCCCCCCAGAAATGCAGCAAGCCCCTTTTTCGTCAAGCCAGCCACCAGGAATATGATTGCAGCCGTAAGAAACGCCACCGCTACAAATATGACAGGCGATGCGGGAAAGCCCCGCAACACAAGGGGAATCACGCATTTCCATATCACAAGGCAACTTAAATAGAAACTGAACAGTGCTTTCAATCCAACCCAGCCGCCAAATATGCACAACAGCGCACAGAACAAGCCGAAAAGCAGATAACTCCAATACGTGCGGTCAAAGTCCTGCGCCACGGCATATTCTGTATCAGGCGAGAAATTTGCCGGCATTACCAGGCGCACCTTGTCTCCTGGCGAAAATACTTTGTCCAGCTCCAGCTGCGCTCTAAGTTCATTTGCCGCGATGAGCACCCTGCCCTTGAACTTGCCGTCCAGCACATTGACCATCAACTTCTGTGCACCGTATTTCACCCTGCCTTGCAGGATGAGGTTGCTGTCATCCACCTCCAGCACCAGGCCCCTGGCCTTTAGGCCCTGGTCCTGCCTCGGCGGCGATGGAATGAAGCACATCGCCAGGCAG
>JAFZZD010000337.1 GCA_017615955.1 Victivallales bacterium | reverse complement strand
GACAGTGGACAGTGGACAGTGGACTGTGGACCGTGGACTGTGGACAGTGGACTGTGGACAGTGGACAGTGGACAGTGGGGTGTCTGCGGCGAAAGCCGCAGACAGGGCTTTGCAGAACTAAACGCGGGCGAGAACGCCCGCGCACAGAACAGTAATTTTGTCGCATGAAACTGGCATACAATCTTGAACTTCTGATTGGCTTTACCACACAGTCTCCTTATCAGAGCTATGACACAGAGGTTAGCCCCTGTCAATTCAGGGGCTATGTGCGGGAATTGGCGGGAACCGGGATTGACATTCTCTTATGCTGTCCCACCGCGTGGCGTCTGCCAGTGTATTATTCCAAGGTCAATCGGGTGTGGCCGGAGTTGGGCGCGGCCCATAAGGATCCAAATGTGGTGGCTGACTGGAAATATTATGACAAGGCGTTTCACCGTGTCCGCGAATATATGCTGTCCAAGGAATACGAAGATCCAGTGAAAATCTCATTGGACACGGCGCGGCAAGGAAATATTTCGCCTTGGCTCTCCTACCGGATGAATGACCATCACTATCTGGAGTACATCGGCGAGAGAGTTCCTCCAACGCATGACCCCTTCTGGCTGGCTCATCCTGAATTCAGGCTCAGCACCACCCATTCGAACAACTACATTTTCCCCGAAGTGCGTGATTGGTACTTTGCAATACTTCAGGAATTGGTCACCAATTACAATGCCGATGGCCTTGAATTGGATTTCATGCGCTCCGCCCCATATTTTGAGCAAGAAGATGTCCCGCAGGGCACTCTCATAATGACGGATTTCGTGCGCAGGCTACGCAGACTGACCCAGGAGCATGGCATGAAGCTGGGCGTTCGCGTACCAAACAGCATCGCAAACGCCTTGAACGCGGGGCTGGATGTGCCCACTTGGAAAAAGGAGGGGCTCATCGACCTCATCACAGTCTCCACCTTCTTCATCACCTCGCCTGACCAGAATGTAGAGGAATACAAGGCTCTTCCTGGCACGGCGGATGTGCTGGGCGAGCTTCATTTCATTACGGATACTCGCCCTGTGCTGGGGTATAATATGGGCCGCCGCACAGGACGGGAGGTTTATCTGACCATGGCGGCGTCTCTAATGGAACGAGGCGCGGACGGCGTCTCCTTCTTCAACTTCTCATACGTGCGCGACCATCATTTCAATGACCCGCGCCAGCGCGCAAACATGAGCGTTGAACCGCCATTTGACATTTTTGCAAAGCTGAAGGACCAGGAATACCGCCGCAACATGCCCTTGCATACCATTACATACGGGGCAAGGTATCCATGGAATGTGCTGAATCATGTACTGGAAATGGACATACATCTTCCAGAGGGTGCCGACCAGGGCAAGTCCGCGCTTGTGCGGGTGGAGATGGACCGTCCAGGTTTTATTTACAGTGCCCTTTCCGTTGAGTGCAACGGCATGGTACTGCGGCAGGTTCCAGGTTCAGGCGAGCTGTTCCAGCCACTCTCGAATTTCAGTTTGCCCATGCCACAATGCCTGTTTTACTTCCAGGCACCGCCTGACGCTGTAAGGCATGGCTGGAATCACATAAGGATAATTGTTGACAATTCTGGCGAATATATGATTCCCCATAATGGAATCAGCGTGAAGGGTGTCGAAATGGCGGTTTACAAGGACTGATCCAATTTGAATGGACATAGCCTTAATAATAGCATTAAATTACGCTCTGTTCCCCAAGAGGG
>JAFZZD010000336.1 GCA_017615955.1 Victivallales bacterium | reverse complement strand
TGATACACTGAATGCACAGGAATGGACTGCCAATTTCTACAAGTGCGCAGACCAGACCAGCCATCCGCATTGGATCACATGGGCGCCGCTCACAGTGACAAACTACCATCAGCCAAATCAATTCCAGGCCTTGATACTGGAGTAGCGACGGCGTACGCCGTCAATGCGTCTTGCAGCCGTAACCAGGAAACTACAATTATGGAAAAGATAGACAAAATTGCGCTTACGAAAATCAGCTATGGCCTTTATGTCATTACCATGACAGACGGGCAGAAGGACAATGCAATGATATGCAATACAGTGATGCAGGTGTCCAACAGATTGTATGCAGTGTCCATAAACAAGGCGAATTTCTCACATGACATGATTCGCAGGACTGGCAAGATGAACATAAACGTGCTCTCGGAAGATGCGCCGTTTTCCGTGTTCCAGGACTTTGGCTTCCGCAGCGGAAAGGACGTGGACAAGCTGGAGAACACCAATTTTCTACGTTCCGCCAATGGGCTGCCTGTGCTCACCAGATACTGCAATGCCTTCATTTCGCTGCAGGCGGAGGATTACATCGACATGGAGAGCCATGGCATGTTCATCTGCCATGTGACCGAGGCAATGGAGCTTGGCACTGGCGCATCCATGACATATTCCTACTATCATGCCAACGTCAAGCCTAAGCCAGGCGTTCAGGCGGCGGCAGGCGGCGTCACTCCGAAGAAGGGTTATGTCTGCACAATCTGCGGATATGTCTATGAAGGCGATGAATTGCCTGCGGATTTTATCTGCCCTCTATGCAAGCATCCTGCTTCCGACTTTGTGAAGCTGGAGCCAGGCAATGCGCCAGCTGCGCCTACTGCGCCAGCCGCCTCGTCTTCCCAAAAGTACGTGTGCGATATATGCAAGGCGGAATACGACCCTGCCAAGGGAGACCCCGAGCATGGCATTCCAGCAGGAACTCCGTTTGAACAATTGCCAGATGACTGGGTGTGTCCAATCTGCGGCGTGGGCAAGGAGAATTTCAAGCCCGCAAACTGAGATGTTCACCATCAATCAGACAAACGTCGAAAGGCATTTCGGAACTCTTTCTGAGGATGACATAATTGTTTTGTTTGACAGGAAATGCGTTCTCATGCGCGAGAACGGCACGCGTCTTCCCATGGCGGATGAATTGCGTGAATGCGTATGCGCTGATGAGCTGCTGGTCCTTGGCGGACAGATAGACGGACATAATTGCTGGGGTTTGCCAGTCGCGCCCACGATGCAAGTGCCGCCAGGCTCAGGTTTTGTCGAGTGCAGGTCTTTGTTTGTGGCTCATGACAGCGATGTCGCAATCGCCATGAGCAGATGCCGAGAATTGTCTGAATGGAGGCAGAAGCACCGTTTTTGCGGATGCTGCCGCGCCGAATTGGTCTTGTCCAGCAATGATTTGGCGGCGAAATGCGAAAAATGCGGTGCATTGTACTATCCGCAGATAGCACCTGCCGTGATTGTTGCAATAATGCGCGGAAAAGAGCTTCTGCTGGCGCACAACAGGCGCTTCAGCGACAGCATATACAGCCTCATAGCGGGCTTCGTCGAGGCTGGCGAATCCGTCGAGCAGGCCGCCCACAGGGAAATCCTGGAGGAGACGGGCATACGCGTGAAGAATCTGCGCTATCTGCACAGCCAGCCCTGGCCTCTGCCGAACAGCCTTATGCTGGGGCTGGCCGCCGAATATGACAGCGGCGAGCCAAATCCCGTTGACGGCGAGCTCACCGACATAAGATGGTTCCCGCTGAACGAGCTGCCCCAGATACCCGCCCCAGGCAGCATCGCGCATAGGATAATCAGGCAGTTTGCGGAAAAGCGTGCCCAACAATGACGGGGCTGTTGCAAAGCCCCGTCATTCAGAATCATGCCTTCCTGAAGTTTTCCTTGCCCACGCCGCAGATCGGGCAGACCCAGTCGTCCGGCAAATCCTCGAACGGAGTCCCTGCGGGAATGCCGTGTTCAGGATCGCCCTTCGCGGGATCGTACTCTGCCTTGCAAATATCGCATACATATTTCTGCGTGGCCGATGCCGCTGGCCTGCTCTCCTGCGCGGCGCCCCCATTGTCCTCCAGCCTGACAAAATCGGAGGCGGGATGCTTGCAAAGCGGGCAGATGAAATCGGCGGGAAGCTCGTCCCCCTCGTAAACATAGCCGCATACAGTGCAGACATAGCCCTTCTTCTTTGAGGAACTGGCCGCGCCTGGCTTTGGCTTCACATTCGCATGGTAGTACGAGTACGTCATTGAGGCGCCCGCGCCAAGCTCCATCGCCTCGGTCACATGGCAGATGAACATGCCATGGCTCTCCAGGTCAATGTAATCCTCTGCCTGCAGCGAGACAAAGGCGTTGCAGTGCCTGGTGAGAACCGGCAGCCCGTTGCTTGAGCGCAGGAAACCCACGTCAGCGAACTTGTCGGAATCACGACCGCTGCGGAAGCCGAAATTCTGGAAAAGCGAGAATGGCGCATC
>JAFZZD010000335.1 GCA_017615955.1 Victivallales bacterium | reverse complement strand
AGTCGGGGGAATTGGAGCGGGCTGCGTCGGCCTAAAGGCGAATGGCGAGTTCATTGACTGGGAAATCTTCAATGCGCCTGGCAAGGGGAAGCGCCTGGGCCTTAGCCATTTCTGCGTCAGGGCTCTTGACGAAAATGGCAAGCCCATTGCGACCAAGGTGCTGCACGGCGACGCATATCCTCCATATTCAGGTGAATTACAGGGTAAATTCGGGCACGGCGTTGAGAAGGGGACGCTGGCAGGCCTGCCCCATTTCCGCGATGTTTCATTTGAGGGCAAGTTCCCCATGGCGCACCTGGAATTCCGCGACGAGGGCTTCCCTGGTCCTGTCTTCCTGGATGCATGGTCTGTATTCATACCAGGGGATTCGGAAATATCGTCGCTGCCCGTCGCCTGCTATGAACTGACATTTACAAACAACACAGCGCAAAGCCTGTCATATTCGGGCGTGCTGTGCCTCTGCAATCACTTCGGCCCGCCCCACGCCTACAACCGCCTGGAAAACAATGGCTCCAGAACATACCTGAAACTTCTCTGCGACCTGCCTCAGGACGACCTGCAATACGGCGAATTAATCGCGGCCACTGACGCAGCCTCCACCAGCGGCCAGGAATATCTCTACAGGGGCATCTGGAGCGATGAATGGGAGGTTTACTGGCACGATGTCTCAAAGTTCGGCAAACTGCCACCAAGAAGCTACCCTGGCATAAGCGAGGACAAGCCCTCCGACGGCGCACTTGAGGCTCAAATCTCACTTGCGCCAGGTGAAACAAAAAGCATTCGCTATCTGATTGCATGGTATTTCCCTAACAGAAATAACAACTGGAGCGGATATTCGCCGGAAAAAGAGGCGGAACTGGCCTTAATGGGTGTGCCGAACAAATGGCGCAACTATTACGCGACAAACTGGACAGACGCACAGGAGGTGGCGGACATTGTGCTGGACAAGTACATTGAGCTGCGCAAACAGGTCAGCACCTTCACCGAGGCATTCTATTCATCCACCATACCAGAGTCCGCGCTGGAGAGAATTGGGGCGGATTTGTCGATACTTGTGTCGCCCACCTGCCTGCGCCTGGAGAGCGGCACGTTCTACGGCTGGGAAGGCGTCCACGCAAACAGAGGGAGCTGCGAAGGCAGTTGCGCCCACGTGTGGAACTATGCCCAGGCACTGCCACTGCTTTTCCCTGACCTGGAGCGCTCCATGCGCATCGCGCACCTGAAATGCGGAATGGACGAAAATAACGGACTCCACTTCCGCCTGAAACTGCCACTGGGCATCCAGGCAGCCGCCAGCGATTACCGCCCCTGCGTGGACGGCACATTCGGCGAAGTCATGAAATGCTACCGCGAATGGCGAATCTCTGGGGACAATGCCTTCCTGCGGGAAGTCTATCCCATTTTGGAGCGTGTCATGGCATACACCTGGTCCGACAAGAACTATGACCACTGGGACCCTGACGGCCAAGGCATACTCAAAGGACGCCAGCACCATACCCTTGACCTGGAGCTGTTCGGCCCCAACGCATGGCTCCAGTGCCACTATCTTGGCGCACTGAAGGCAATGGCTACAATGGCCGCCGCAATGGGAAAGCCTGACGACGAGCGCAAATACCTGGAGATGTTCGACAGAGGCAAGGCATACACGAAAGACGAACTTTTCAACGGCGAATACTTCATACAGAAAATTGACATCAAGGACGAGGCGCTCCTGCGCCAATACACGGGCAACCCATTGTTGCAAGGCAAGGACAACGCATACGACCGATACTGGGATGAGGAACATGGCCAGATCAAATACCAGATCGCCCAGGGAGTTGAAATCGACATGCCGCTGGCACAGGCATACGCGGACCTTTACGGCATTGGCGAATTGCTGGACAGGGCACAGCTGCGCTCCACTCTGAAGGCAATCCACAGTCACAATTTCCACAAGTCCATGCGGGATGTGGCCAATACCTGGCGCATTTTCTCCCTGAACGACGAGGCTGGAACCATGATATGCACCTGGCCAGAAGGCGTTGAAAAGCCAGTGATCCCGCTTTCCTACAACTGCGAGACAATGTCCGGCTTCGAATGGATGTTCGCGGTAAACCTGGTGCTGAATGACATGCTGGACGAGGCGGAGGAGGTGTCACGTGCCATAAGCGACCGCTATGACGGCGTGAAGCGCAATCCCTGGAACGAGATTGAATGTGGTTCAAACTACGCGCGTTCAATGGCCAACTATGCTCTGCTTCAGGCATACGCAGGCTTCCACTACGATATGGTGGAGGGCAGTTTCTCCTTCGCGCCAAAACTGCCTGGTACCTTCCGCACCTTCTGGTCAATTGGCGTGGCATGGGGTATCTGGGAAAGACTTGATAATGGCACTCGCTGCATTACAGTATTGCATGGAACTCTGAAACTGAACTGCCTGGATTCACATCGGGTTTCCTTGGAATTAAACACAGGAGAGCACTTTGAATACTAATTTTTTGTAACTGTTCGGACCTCTGTTTAACGCAGAGGCGCAGAGACGCGGAGGCGCAGAGATTTCATTAATCCACAGATTTGCACAGATTGCCACAGATTTTCGTATGGCTTTGTTGAGGTCCTAAAGGACCGATGATTTCTTGTTTTTGTCTCGGAGGCAAAACTAGTTTTGCCTCCGAGGCAAAAATGGAAATCTGCGCTGCTTCAGCGCATCAGCAAAGCCATACGATGCCCCCAGGAAAGGCAAAAGTCCCCAGTTGAGACTTGCGCCTCTGCGCCTCTGCGTTAATGAGAGGTGTTGAACAGTAACTTTTTTCATAACGAGGTAAATAAATGAAGAAGACATTATTTTTACTGCTGGCTGGCTCCCTGCTGGCAATGGGGTACTCCCTGTCTGACAAGACATTGACACGCTTCTGCAAAATGCCCCTGCCGCCGACTATAGACGGACGCATCGCCATCGGCGAATGGGACTATGCCTCCACTACATTCGGCGGCATCTCCCCAAAGTCAGGCATGATGACGTATCGCGAAAGCAATTTCCGCATCGGCTATGACAAGGACTTCATCTACTTCGCCAGCACCAGCGAAATACCACTGCCTCCACAGCAGCTTGACGAAAATGACACTGTGGAGCTGATTCTGCTGCCCCCTGGCGCGGAAAAGCCAGTGGCAATCAAGGTCGATAGCAAGGGCAAGGGAAACATCCCCGAAGGCACCAGAATCGCAAACGACTTCTATGCGGACACGCTAACCAGCTATCTCCGCAAATGCTGGACCGTGGAAATGGCCATTCCCATCAAGGCATTCGGCATCGCCGCCATTGAGGACGGCAAGCCCTGGGGCCTCCAGATGAAGCGCAACTGGTCCAGCATGCCTGAAACAGGTTGCTGGCATAGCGCGACAAAAAAGGATGAACTGGGCACATTCATTCCAGACAGTGCCGCGCCAGTCATCAGCTTTGACGGTTTCGGCCATTCCGCCTACAGGGCCAGCTACAACTACACCTGGACCAACAGGATAGAGAACATCACAGACAAGCCAATTGAAATCAAATCCAGCTCGGAGGTCCACGCCTTCGACAGCCCGCCCACGCTGGACATGATCAACATGGAGCATGTCGGCGACGCCAGGCAAATCTCCATGGAGCCAAGGCAGCTCACCCTGGAGCCAGGCAAGACAGGCATTGTGGACTTGTACCTCATGGCTCAGTTCGTAGGCACACGCCAGGTCTATTCCCATTTCCAGGACAAGAAGACAGGCACCCTATACTACCGCCGCAGAATGTACTGGGACCTGGGCAAGGCCAAGCAGATCATCTACAAGGAGACCAAGGGACTTCCATACGTATGCTCCGCATTCTACCCCACCTACGGCAACAAGCTGAAAGTGGCAGGCGTCTTCTCCAATACGCTCCCCTGCATGAAGGCCGTGGTCGAGGTCAAGGACGAAAAAGGCAAGGTGCTGAAGAGCTTCAGGCATTCTGACTTTGGCCGCCCTGTCACGGACTTTGAGGAGGAAACATACCTCCCCAACCTGCCTGTGGGAAAGTATTTTGTGACAATGACCGCCACGGACGAAAAAGGCAACGACTATATTCAGACCCGCACATTTGAAGTCGCAACATTCCCCTGGCAGGGCAACACCATTGGCTGCGACCGCGTGATCATCCCGCCATTCAAGCCACTCCAGGTCAAGAAGGGCAGCAAGGAGGTCCACGCATTGATGACAGGCTACCGCATTGGAGGCGAACTTTGGGACGAGATATACTCCCAGGAATTCCTTGGCACCAAGAGGGAGAACATCCTGGCGGCGCCGGTGCGCTTCCTGCTGAACGGCAAGCCTTTCGGCAACGCAAAGTGCAAATTGGTTTCCAGTGAAAAGGACAAGGTGGTCTATGAGACCGAAACCTCCAACGACGAGGCGACCATGACCATAACCCAGGAATACGACTTCGACGGCTTCTGCAAGGCAAGCATCAGGCTTGTGCCCAAAGGCGTCCTGCGCGTCAATGACTTCAGGCTGGAAATGCCACTGCGGGACGATGTGGTGAAATACTATTCCGCCTCTGGCCATTCGGGCGCAAGAAGCGGCGACGCGCCTGACTTGACCATTCCCGCTGGCGAAGGCGAACTTCAACTCAAAGGCATCAATTTCCCCAAGGGAAGCCCGGCGTCGTATTTCTGGATGGGCGGCATATACAAGGGCTTCTGCATGATCAACGACCTGCAGCGGCATTTCAGCCTGCAGGATGACAAGGGCAACGTGTCTGTCACCCGAAAGGGAAATGCCATCACCTGCAACTACATCATCGTGAACAAGAGCACGTTCTGGCAGGATCCAGTCACCTACACGTTCGGCTTCGAACCCACTCCCGTCAAGCCGCAGGCTGAAGGCATCCGCGTCATCGGCGACTACATGTACGACTATCCGCCGCCGAAAGGCGCCATCTGGGCCTCCATGAGCGTCGGCAGCAGCCGTGTCAACAATATGATGTTCCCGCCAGGACAACTCATCAACAACGATGATTCATACCTGGACTTCGTGTTTGCACACAGAGGCAAGCCTGTTTCAAACGAGGAACGCCTGGCCTTTGCGGAAAATTACATGGCAAAGCACAAGGACTGGCTGCGCAAGAACATGCCTACTGTGACTTTGGGTCCGCTGGCAAGAAGCCTTAAGGACAAGCGCCACATCGGCGTGGACATGTTCATGATGTACAACGACCCTACTCTCTATTCCTGCCGCTGGCCTGAGGCGGAAATGTACAAGGCGGAATGGCTTCCATGGGACTATCCGGCGGATGACGCCATCAACGAATACACCTGCACACACAACAAGTCCTACACAGACAAATTGCTCTGGTTCATGAAGAGCCAGGTTGCACGCGGCTTTGACGGCATGAACTTCGACTGCTTCCCGCTGGGCGGCGGCTTCAACACCACCGTGCTGGGCGCGTTCAGAGCCACGCCAGGCAAGGTGCCCAACCTGCACAACGGCAACATGCTCCAAACCGCCTCGGCGGGCATCAAAACCGCAGGATGCCTGTTCAGCTGGCGCGAACTTACCAGGCGCACCGCAATCATGCTCTACAAGGAAGGCAAGACATTCATGGGCTATCCATGGGTCGAACTCCATACCACGAACTGCCAGTGCATTCCAGTGACCGCATTCTGCAGCACCACCATCACCTGGGAGCGCAGCGCCAGAGGCAACGAATACCAGCGCCGCTTCCCGGAGGGCTTCGTAATGGCGGAGACCGCCGGCGCACAGTCCGGCACAATACCACGCTGCATCGTCTCCACCCACAAGACACAGACCCTAACCGGCCACGACATAGCCGAGACGCTAGTCGCGCACACCTTTGCGTATGGCCTTCTCAACCATACCGACCAGGGAGTGATCGCCAAGGACGCGAACTACAAGCTGTGGAGGGACTATGTGTTTGATTTTGGCTATGGCCGCCCCGCAAACAAGACCATTTTGTTCTACAGCAAGGAAAAGCAGCCCGTGACCTGCAGCCAGCCAGGCATCAGGACTACACAGGTCATACGGCCTGACAAAAAGGCACTGGTCCTCATTGGAAACCTCCTTGACAAGCCAGTCAAGGCAACCTTTGACGTGAGCGCCCTTAAATACGGCAAGTGCCGCTTCACCGACATACGCTCCGGAAAGGAAATCGACAAGCCCGAACTTGACATACCGAAGTACAGCTATGGCATGCTTTTAATCGAGAAATTATAATACATAAGGAGACCTCACCATGAAAAGAAACTTCACTTTGATTGAATTGCTTGTGGTCATCGCCATCATCGCAATTCTCGCGGCAATGCTGCTGCCGGCATTAAGCAAGGCACGGGAGAAGGCCCGCAGCATTTCCTGCACCAACAACCTGAAGACCATCGGCCTGGCACAGGCCATGTATTCCAATGAAAACGACGATTGGATCTGCGCCGCAAACTACAAACAGTCCACTGCATACACAGGCGGCTATAATGGCTGCTATTTCTTTCCAGCGACAGTCCTGTCAGGCACGGACTGGCAAGGGAATAAAAGCCTATACTATTCCGGATATGGCTGCGAATACTATGGCAAGAAAGTGAACAAGGGCACATTCTACTGCCCAAGTTCAGACCAGGGGGATGGCTGGTCATATTGCTTTAACGAGATCATCATTGGCTGGCGCGCAATAAACGGCGTCCGCAAGGCACACTCCCTCAACAACGTGACAAGTGCCTCCGATGTGATTTATGCCGCAGACAATGCCTTGTACACTGCCTCCTGGGCGATGTACTGCTATGGCGAGCTGCTTTTCCGCCATGGCGGCATTGACGCGGGCCGCACAGGCAATGGCCAGGGCTTCTACGGATTAAAGGACAAGAATGAAAACGTCCCAACAGGCAGGGCAAACTGCCAGTACATCGATGGCCATGTGGAGCCAAGAAACTGGCAATATTTCTACGGAATGGCAAAACCAGGCTCCATACCTGTGAATGGTTCAAATTATGCCATAAATCTTCATGCCAGAATCACTCTCTATGGCTATAACTGGGATGACGGCTACACCTGGTAGATAATACTACACCTTCACCGACTAAAAGGGGCGGAAGGGACGATTTGAGTGCACGTCCCTCCCGCCCCTTTCGTCCTTGAAAAACTCTACATTGCAAAAATTGCGACTTT
>JAFZZD010000334.1 GCA_017615955.1 Victivallales bacterium | reverse complement strand
CCTGCGGCTTTCGCCGCAGGCACCGAACAGACCACAGGCCACAGGCCACAGGCCCCAGGCCACAGACCACAGGCCACAGGCCACAGGTCACTACTCCGTCAGGACGCAGACAGGCCAGTTCAGTGGCTTGTTCCAGCAACCTCCCTTGGGATTGATGCCCAGGAACTGGGACTGCTTGATGCTCTTTGCCTTGTCGCGGTCAGCCACATATATGCCCATGGCAAAGTTCCATCCAGGCGTCAGTTTTATGGGCAGGACGTATGCCTTGGGAATGGCGACTTCATAGACATAGCCCTTGGCCGTTCGCGTGAACTTTGCAGGGAATTCGGTGACCAGCTGGCGGTCCTTTGGGGCCGCAGTGCCCAGCGTGTATTGGATGAAAGGAGAAAGCGAGCGCCACACATCGCATTTCGTGCCGTCCTTGGCGGGCATGAGCGCATAATCGTAATCGTCATCATCGAATGTGTTCAGCCTGCTCTGCCTTGCGGAGCAGCGCGTGTCCATGAAGATTTGGCAGATGTCATAGTTCCAGCGGCAGCCAGGCTCGTCGCCAGCGGTAAGGGTGTCATCCGTCACATCCACGCGCAGGCAAAGCGCCTCGGCGGTCCATGCGGCCTGCATGCTGACGTCAAAGTCGCCTGGATAGCCACTTTCCTCCTGTGCCTTGGACTTTGTGGAGCAGGGCATTTTCATCACGGGAACCTTGTTCCAGTCGCCGTCAAAACATGGAATGGCAAGGGCTGTTTCATTGAAGGCTCCATTGAAGGACTTGCCTTCGGACTTGAAAATCCAGTCAAGATTGATTTTCTGTATTTTGCCAGGCACCAGTTTTTCCGCCAGTTTCACGGAGACAACCTGTGTTCCATGAGGCGCGACATTGATTTTGTGGGAGGCATTGTTGACAATGAAGTCACCTTCAACAGCCTTGGCGCGGTCATTGCGGAAGGTGAAGTCGATGCAATCAGCGGAGGCCAGCGCACCGTTGAGGAGGCAGGGCAGCTGCGGCACACCGTCAATTTGCGCATCCTTCAATGCCTCCATGAAGCGCACATTGTCGCCTTGTTTTCCGCGGATGAAGTAGGGGAATGGCGTCAACTGGAATGTCCCCTTGGCTGCGCTGGTGCGTTCCGTTCCCATCAGGTCGATGAACCTGGCGTCTGGATAATCTATTTTCACCATTGGGAAAGGCTCGAAGCCGCTGGAGAACTTGTTGTCATCGCTCCATACGGCGGCAAGCGGAGTGCCATCCTCGGTCTCCCATACGAAGCAGCGGACTTTGGAGCCGAAGGAGCAATCGCCCAAGTACTGCCTTGGATTGCCCAGCAGCACACCGATGGTATTGACGGCTTTTGCGCTGGCGCGGGAACTCATGTCCACATCCAGAAAGTCATTGCCAGTGTTGTAAACTGCGCTGGTGACGCAGACCATACGCTGGAATTGAGTCAGCACTGTGAGGTAGTTGCGGGCATAAAGGGCTGCGGACATTCTTTCCGTCCAGCCCAGGTCGTAGGTCATGGCGGAGCGTATTGCATTCTTCTCCGCTGAACTGGCACGGCATTCCCACAGTTCGGCGGCATACGGATAGTAGTGCATGAATTCGGGGAAGGTGATCATTGCCTTCTCCAGATTGTGTTTTTTCAGCATTGCGAGCCACGCCGCGAACTGGTCATGGAATTCAGTTGGGTCCTTGCCGCAGTATGGATGACATGCCACCAGGGAGACTGGCCAGCGTTTTGTGAGCTGGGTCAATGTGCGGTCCATTTCGGCGACGCCATCGCGTATCTGCATGTTGGCGGCGCCGCCTTCGTATGGGTGGGCATTGGGATACACGCTTTTTACAGCCTCGAAATATGCGACTAGCAGGTCTATGTAATGGGGGTCGCCTTTAATTTCGTCCGGCATTTCAGAACCCATTCCGTATGCGAGGCGGCCTGGCAGCTTTTTCAGGTTCTGTTTCACTGCCTCCTGGAACTTGGCCTTGTATTCTTCATTCCAGCCGCCAGTGATACGGTAGTCTGCGACAAGCCCCTTCTTTTTGGTTTTCTCCGAGTGGGGAACCCCCTTTTGCGATACGCCAAAATAAACGTGTCCTGGCACAATTTTGTCCGCCAGTTCAGGGTATGATTTCACATATTTTGCGGCGGGTGACCTGCTTACGCAGCCACTGTCGAAAACAAGGATGTTGTATTTTTGAAACAATTTCATCACGTTGTCCGTGAACACAGGATTGTGCCCAAGACTGCCGTATCCCACTTGCTGCAGACGCCGAAGATAGTATTCGGGGCAGTTATCGACAGTGCCCCAGAACCCGCTGTAGCACGGGGAAAATATCTTTGCGGTGGCGTGGGTGTTCTTCAGATAGGGCATAACGGAGAAACGAAAAAAGGTCAGGTTCTTGCCTGACTTCATTTCAATGGTATAGACGCCATCTGCGAAGCCCTTTTCGGGTGTTTTCAGTTCAATGACGGGGTATTCGCCTTTCTTGAAATCGACCTGTTTTTTCTGTGTCAGCACAACCTCGCGATAGAAGTTCCTGACCGTGAATACAATCTCGCCCTGGTAGCTGTCTTTCAGCGTGGAGATTTCGAAGGACAGTTTTTGGGCTTTGCCGCTCTCAAAGAAGCCATTGCCGCCTTCTGATGGAGCAATGAAGTTGGCGGAGATGGATGGTGCGTCGAACTCCGTGGCCTTGGAGCCTTTTTCCAGCTGGAAGCCATCGGCGACGCCGCCTGTGAAGTTTATTGAGGGCAGCTGGTAGCCCACGTTCTTGAAGGCGTAGGTATATTCAAAGCGCTTCCATTCGCCCTTGGTGTCGTATGCTTGCCGTTTGGACAAGGTGGAAGAATAGGGGACCTTGGTCTCCACGGAGATTGCAAGACTACCCTTTCCGTTTAAAAAAAAACTCAATGTATAGGTGCCAGGGTCAGAGGGAATGGAGGCAAGGCGATATGAGCCGGCGGGCAGCGCATAGCGGCCAAAGAGGACCTTGTCCGTTGCCAGTTTCATATCCGCGTACCCTCGGGGAAAGCACTGGTAGCCGCCGTCCCTTATGTATTTCTTCCCTTCTGCAAAGTAGGGATTTGGGATGAGGTTGCGGCTGTCGCTTTCAGGCAGGACCAGGTCATCTGCCTTCTTGAAGTTTACGCCGCCCTCGATATGCTTCTCTGCGCCGCCATAATCCAGAAAGTCAATGATGAAACGCTCTTCCTTTGATTTGGGAATGGTGAAATAGAAACTCTGCCGCTTCTGGTTCTCGTTGAGATTGGAGGGGGTATTGACCTCCACATCGCAGACTTTTCCCGATGCATTGCTCAATGAGAAATTGAAGTACTTCCATCTTAAAGGCAGTTTTTTGTCATTCATGCGGGGCTGCGTTGCCTTATACGTGATGCCCTCGCCCAATTTGAAGTAGAACCCATTCAGGTTGTTGTAGGGACGGCTTGCCATGTATGCGTCATCTGCGTCATTGCGGAAATAAATCTCCAGTTTTCCGTCGGGGCGTATCTTGGCGGTCTGTTCCCATGTGAAGACCTTGTATTCTTCAGGCTTGGCGTCTTTCGGGTGGCAGGGAACCAGTCCCTTCAAAGTATAGACGCCGTTTTTCTCGTCGATTATGCGCTCGGTTATGCACAGCGTGCCGCCGTCATATTTCTTTGCCATTCTCAGCTTGACTGCATTTGTTGCAAACCACTTGGAGTAGGGGGATGAGAAAGTCATGTATTGCTCGGCTACCTTCTGCTCGCCTGCAAATATGGTGAAGTTGCCGGGTCCCATGAAGGCAACACGCTTGCCGCCAAAGACGAAGCACACATTCTTTGCGTCCAGATATGGCTTGGCATTAGCTTCTTTCTCAACTGCGCCTGCATTGGCAAATGGCGGGGCAAACACGGCTGGCTTCGTCTCTTCTGCAAATACGAGGGATGCGAGTACCACGAATGCAAACCAAACAAGTCTTCTGGTTCTGATCATGCAAATCTCCTTGTTATGTTTATTTATTGTTCCATTCTCGCTATTTGGGGAGGGGGCATTGGGTTGTCGCCGCAGGTTGCAATGTGAGCGCCAAAGTGGCGTCAATGTGAGCGCCAAAGTGGCGCCGATGTGAGCGCCAAAGTGGCGCTCACTCAAGTTGAACAACCTGTAAGGCAAAGCCCTTGGCGTATCCGCACGGGTTGGCCAACCTGCGCGGATGTCCAACAGACGAAGCCCTGCAAGTTGGTCAACTTGAGTGAGCGCCACTTTGGCGCTCACATTGACGCCACTTTGGCGCTCACATTG
>JAFZZD010000333.1 GCA_017615955.1 Victivallales bacterium | reverse complement strand
CAGTTCCGCACGGTGCTGGAGTGGTTGTTGACGAGCAGCACACGCCCTGATTTCAGGCGCTTGAGGAAGAATCGTGTTGAGGGCGTCGGGATGGTGGTGGCAAATGCGCCCGCCCAGGTGTGTCCGCCATCGGTGGAGACGCATTCCGCAAGCTGACCAATCCCAACCGTGCGCGAGAGCATCCACAGGCTGCCATCGCGCCTTTCAAGTATCATGCTCTCATCAAAATTCGGCTTGCCAAGGCGCTTGCCAGCCTTGCATGGATGAAAGCTCTTGCCTGCGTCGGCGGTCTCGTAGTAGGCGTAGGAATCATGCAGCCAGTTGTAGGCGCAGAAGAGCCAGCGTCCATCGGAGAGCGCCGTCGGCTGGCAGCGCAGGAAACCATCGACCAGGTAAACAGGCTCGGAGAAGGAGAGCTTCTCTGCATCGGGCTTCTCGCAAAGGACCGCCCAGGTGCTTAGATGATCGGGCTTGTCGAGGCGGATTTTCCAGTCACGCTGGACCCAGCAGACCCAGAGGCGCTCCAATGGATCCATCCACAGCTGGATGTCCAGAACCTGGATATTCTCCTGGGGAAGACCCTCGATGATGAACAGCGGCTTGCTCCAGGAGAGGCCGCCATCACGGCTCTCCACCAGCAGGTTGTAGTTCATGATGGAGGGTTCGCGCGAGCCACCCGAATACCAGCCTGCAAACAGCCTGCCGCCTCGCGTGACGGCGATTGTCGGGCAGCCTTGCCAAAGGCGCATGGCAAGACCATGCCGCTTTTCGTCATATTGGATAATGTTGCCGTGGATTGGCATATCGGGTCTCCTGCTTATTGGGTGTTGCGCTGTTGGGATGGGAATGGTTTTGCGGTCAAAGCACATAGGCAATGCTTTTCTCCGTGGTTAGACTAACTTGATACTATAATGGAGTGTTTCAGAAAAATCAAGTTTGGTTTATTGTTGAGGGATGTCATCCCCGCCTCTTATCTTCGCATGATGTTTTCATTTCTAATCTCGAGAGGTAACCTCTCGAAAAAAACTCGCGTTCCGAGTGGCAAAACAGTTATTTCGGCTATATTAGGAAACAATCGCAAATCAGACGAAAAAACATCCAAAGAAGGCCATTTTAGCAGGGAATACAAGGCTTAAGGAGCTGCTTATGAAAAAGGGCGACATTGCACCTGATTTTACATTGCAGGACAAGGACGGTAAGGAGGTTACACTCTCCAGCTTCAGAGGGCGTAAGGTTGTTTTGTATTTTTATCCAAAGGACAACACGCCAGGCTGCACACGGCAGGCCGTGGCATTTGCGGATAACTATGCCGAGTTTGAAAAGCGTGGCATTGTGGTGATTGGCATCAGCAAGGACAGCGTTGCCTCACACGTGAAGTTCGCTGAAAAGTACAATCTGCCTTTCATACTGCTTTCAGACCCAGAGTTGAAGGCAATCCAGGCATACGGCGTGTGGCAGGAGAAGAAATTGTACGGCAAACCCTCAATGGGCGTGGTGAGAACCAGCTTTGTCATTGGCGAAGACGGCACCATTCTGGAGGTGATGCCAAAGGTCAAGCCTGATACCAACGCCAGCGATATTCTGGCAAAACTCTGAAGCAGGACAGCTTGTCTTCTGGGTAAT
>JAFZZD010000039.1 GCA_017615955.1 Victivallales bacterium | reverse complement strand
TGGTTCAGAATTATAGCAAGCAATCCGGACAATGAGGTGGGCTGATTTTTTTTTCGTATGTCACAGTATGCCGCATTCGGCTTGACAAACACTGCCCTGTACGCTAACTTATGCTCTCGTTTTTTGAAGCCGCTGTGCTATGCACTTCGGCTCATGGCAACAACAATCACAGGAGACAAAATGAACAATATGGCGACAGCGATGCCGCCTAGGCAGCTGATGCCACCCAAAAAAATCTCCTTTATATGTGATTTTTCAAACAGGGAAGTAATTGCCCAACCACGCATATCATTGGTCAATTACTTCCCAATGCCCGCCTTTTTTAGGGCCAACACGCTTCAAGACATTGTTTTTCTGGAGTTTCTTAAGGATCTTGGCCATGGCCCTTGTGGATATTCCAATCACAGCACTAAGTTCACTAGTAGTCATTTTGGGGAAATTTCTAAGGTGGGATAATACTTTCTGTGAACTTTCTTGTAGTGGTTCTCCAACGCGAGACGCGCTGGCTACCCCCAACTACAATATCATTTCAAATGCTCCAGAATGTATTTGCAGTTGATCACCTTTTCGACCAGGTCATTCAGTGTGTAGTAATAGTGATTGCTGGCCTCAAAGCCGATGCGGGAATCCCTGCGCGCAATCTCAAACAACAAGCACACATTCTTGATTTCCTGCAGCATCAGCTCCTTTCGCCTTTTTATATCTGCCTTTTCGTCCCTTAATTTCGTGTACAGGAATTGTATGCCAGCGGAGAACAAATGAATGAATGTGACCGCCGTCATCGTTGCCAGGTCCTGCATTTCGTATGCCTCACGCTCATTCTGAATCAAAGGCTTGACCTCTTTCAATATTGCCATTCCCTCGTCCCATTCATTGGTGATTGCATCAAGCTGCTCTATCATCTGCAATGGCGTGTAGGGGCCGCACCACCTCTGCAAATCATCGTATGGGAAGCCCACCATTGTGGCCTTGTAGCCACTGGGCTTGAGATGGAACAGATTCATTGGTCCATAGTTCACTGGCGAATAATACAGCACGGAAACATTGAAGGGGAATTTCCTGAATGCCTCGCTGAAAATCCTTTCCGCCCGAAGCACTTCCTTCGCCAGCGCGGGATTAAAGCGCGACGCAGCAAGTTCCTCGGGTGTCGCGTTCAGCAACGCCAGATTTCCGCCTGGATAGCCACCCAAGGTCCAGCTGAGCATAAGTCCGTCCACCCCCGCCTTCTCCAAGTTTTCAAGATGCTCCTGCACAAGGAATGGCACTGGCAAGTATGGTGCGGCTGACATCTCCCATGAGTTGTTGAGCTGCACCTTTGCGCATATTTTCAGTCCCGCCTTCTTGGCGTGCTTCCAGACTTCCAATGTCTCCTCGCTGGGACCCACCTGGGATATGGAATAGTCCACCAAATACTGCTTTACACCGGCAATATTCGTTATCATTCCCCATTCGCTGACGCTGTTCAGATACACATTCTTCGGCAGCAGGTCGATGATTGCCTTCTTGAACGCCAGGTTTTCAACGTCACCCACATTCCTCGTCCATGACCAGTCGTATGCTATCATCTTCGCGTCGGGCGCCGATGCGTGCATGCCACGCTCCATGGCGGTGATGACATCCGCGATGATCTTCTCCGGCGGCACCTTGCTGCAATACGGGCATTCGCGGGAACGTGTGTGTGAATGGCAATGGGTTGCGTTTTCAGATTGCGTAATGCAGAATATTCCGCCCAGTTCAGGAACCTGGGCAAATAGCCATTTCAGTGCATTCTCCAGCCATTCCAAAGGCTCCTTGCTGCGAGTGGTGCAAATGTACCAACTATTTCTCTCCTCGTATGGAATGCCTCGCCACTGCGGCTTTTTGTCATAGAACGCGGCTGGCATCCAACGTGGCTCATTAAGATACAAATACAATTTCATATTGTATTTTGCACAGCGTCTGACTATGTCTTTCAGGTTCTGAAGCCGTTGCTCCCTGCCGAGTGAATATTCCTCTGCGCCGGGAATCGGGTAAAGCAAGTGCAGCAGCGCATGTATCCAAATGCCCTCAACACCCATTGACGAATATCGTTTAAGCAGGTTTTCCGGCACAGGATCCCTCTCCTTGGCATCTCCCAGGACATCGGAACAATTTGCGGCATACGAATGAATGAAGTTGAATTCAAAGCGCTTCCGTACCTTTTTTATTGGCAGGCCAGGATAATCATCCATGAAGGCAAATGGCTGCTCCTGGTATTTGAGGAGATCCCTGCGGAAATATGCTCCAGTCACGCTGACGATGTCCTGGGTTTCCTTCATTTGCCTGGGCGTCAAAGGCCTGTATTTCATCTTGGGGCAATCAGGTTTCAGCTTGCCCAGCTTTGTAAAAAGGAAATCCTCCTTGAGGGCGAAAGCCATTTTTTCAGGCGTCCAATCCAACAACTGCAGCAGCTGCTGATAGTTCAGCAACTGCCAGTTCTTGCGGATTATGGTCAGATATCCATGTGTCAGCCATTTTGGAGACACCTGTATGTCGGTCGGAAGTCCCAGTTCCTCCGCCGCCTTTGTGACCTGCTCCACACTGCAGCCCAATATCTCGGCGATTTTCTCACGCGGCACCACATCCCAGTTGCGCCACAGGAAAAGCTGCCATCTTGTTGGAAAATGACGGTAGTTTATGCATTTGGGAAATGCCCCAACTGGCAAATCTTTTATTTCCATGATTTTTCTCCTTATTGAAATGAAAATAATCTGTGAAAATCTGTGCAAATCTGTGGATAAAATAATTAGAGATTACCTCTTTTACCAGCTCACATCTTCTCAAAGATGAATTCCAAGGGTTGCAGGCCGTATGTCCCTGCCGAAATGACGACCAGCTCCTGCCTGCCAGCCTCCAAATCCACCTCGGCGTATGCGGCATCGGTATTGGGTTCGCCGATGATTGCGCCCACGTACTTGCCATTGGCGATAAGCAAGGCCCTGGTGGCCCACTGGCGACGGTAGTTGTAGCGCTTCATAGTGACCTTGTAGCGCCCTGCCTTCTTCACGTCAACAGTGTACGTCACGTATTCGCCAGCCTCGCGAAGATGCAGGCTCTTGCGGTCATGCACCTCGGTGCCAAGCGCCCTGCCCTGGGACTTGTCCTCCTTGTAGCTGCACACATTGTGGCCACCCTTGTTGAACGCTGTCGCCTTCACGGCCCCCGGCAGCTCGAAGACCTGGATGGGATTACCTGGCTTGTTGCCCACGATGACGGGGAACACCTCGGTCGTGCCAACATTGCCTGCCTTGTCCTGCACGCAGACCACGAACACGTGTGGATAGCAGTCCAGCCTGGGTCTGCGTCCCGAACGCCCAGCATTGTTCCAGCGTGTGTCGGAGTAGTGCGCCTTGTCTATCACCACATCGAACACGAATGGCTTGCTTGTCTTGTAGTCCACCAGGAAGCCATTGTCATAAAGATAGGCCACCTCCACTTCCCTGTCCGCCTCTGCTGCGAACTGCAGCTTGTCGCTCTCGTTCACGGATGACTTGGGCAGGCTGGTCCATTTGACCTTCGGGGCGTTTTCCGCAGGATATTCGTAGGCTCGCACATAGTCCACGATATATTCCTCCTCGCCAGGCTCAGTCGCGCGACCGCCAGACTGCCCTGTCTGCCCGCTCAGGCAGATGTATTGCTTTGTCAGGCACAATGCATGGTTCAGCGCATCGTATGTCAATGATGTCAGAGGCGTATGCTGTGACCTGGCCTCCACCAGCTTGCCATTCAGGTAAAGTGACAATTCAAAGGGCGTCCATTTCATCCCGATCACATAGAAATCATCAAGTGCGCCTGGCAGCCTGAATTGAGAGCCATAGCTGTTCTGGTTGGGGCCTCTTTTCACATGGAGATTGCATGCCACCACAGGTCCGCTGCGCCTGATGGTGTAGTCCTCGAAGATGTCAATCTCGTAGCCGCCTCCCAGGAAGCAGTTGCGCCCCTCGTTGTTCATCCAGAACGCGGCCCACCATCCAGGCTTCTTTGTGAAGCGGACCCTCGCCTCATAGTAGCCGTACCCAAAGTGGCGCCTGGAGCAGAGCCTTGCGGTATGTCCGATATATGTGCCATCCGCCCGCTGCTTGTCCCAAACGCATTTAATATGCAGCATGCCGTCCTTGACAGAGGCGTATTTTCTGCTTGCCAAGCTTTCAGGCGATGTGGGCGCCCACGGCTTGTTCATCCAAGTTTTCTCCCAATCCACCTCGGTGCCGTTGAATTCATCCTGCCACACCAGCTTCCAGCCAGCCTTCACGGGGTCGAATTCAGGTGCCAGCTCCAGCTTCATGGGGACGTTGTTGTTGCGTATCTCCCTCATGGCAAGACCCAGCTTGTATTCATCAACCGTCGCATTTTCAGTGTCAATGCGAATTGTGCTGGTGAATTCGCCCAGGTTCTCCAGGTTCAGCTTGCCGTTGAAAGAACGCAGGCGGCTGTCGTTCAGACTGGACACGTTCACAAAGTACTCCGAGCAGCTGACCGCGAACAGCACGTCATTGGGCAGCGAAAGGCATGGCACCCTCATGCTCTTCTGCTTCTTGCCCTTGTAGAGGACGGCCACGTCAATGTCATTCTTGTGGGTCTCCTTGCGGTTCAGCCTTAAGACAAGGTTTTCGCCCAGGCGGAAGTCAATCCCGCCCATCTCAGGAAAACGGCACACCCGCAGCCCCACGGCGAAATACTTCTCGCCAGCCTTGGAGGGAAGGCTGTACTTCTTGCCGGAACTGATTTCCGCGCCCTTGGGGTATATGGCTTGGCCGCTCTTGGCCTCGATGCCGTCCGTCAATATGCCCTGGATGAGCTTCGGGTTGCCTGGACGCTGCATCTTCTTCTCATAGTCGTCCGCCTCATATACGTCGGACATTCGGAGCACGCTAGAGAGATTCCTCAAGTCAGCCGCGCCGCCCAGGGAAATGCAGGGACGCTTCCCAGAGCCAGACTGGAAATGTATCGCGATAAGGTTTTCACCCTTGCGCAGCTTGACACGTGCGCGGTGGTTGCTGAAGTGGGGCGTGTTCGCCTCGTTGCCCGTCCTCATCGTATCAATCACCTTCAGGCCATTGACGTAGTACGCCATGAAATAGTCCGCGCCTGCTCCCAGGTCATAGTCCATATCGACAGGGGCGGTGATTTTGGCGTAGAGCACAGCGTTCTGCTTGAGAACCCTGGCCTTCATTATCCCCTCGAACTCAATCAGATTGTTGTTGAGCGTCATGTTCATGGGCTTCACGCCGTACAGCTCCTGGGGAATGGCGTCCTTGGGGAAGTCAATGTTCTCCTCTGGCTTGCCAATGACGAACACGGTGAACTGGCGTGGGAATGACAGGTCGCCAACAGAGTCTCCCTCCTCGATGGAAATTGTGCTGTCCTTCAGCTGCAAGGTGCTGCCCTTGGAGAGAAACAGCGTGACTGCAACCTTCTCGGTAATGTCGCCCTTCATGTTCAGCACTGGCGCCGTCAGGTTCACGTTCTCCCATTCGGCGGGAATGTCAACGCTGATGCCGCCTCTGGGGATTCCGAGCCACTTGTCATCCTTATTGTATGACTGTGTCTTGAGAGTGACTTTGCCCTTGCCCTTGATCATGCCGTTGAAGACCACCTTGTCCCCCGACTTTGCCTTGAAGCGAAGCGCACTTTTCAATTCAAAGCCCTTCTTTGACGTGACGGTGCCCACGCTTATCACGTTGTCTTGTAAAGTCACTTCGGGATATGGCTTGTACCCGTCCCAGGTCAGCTTCGTCCACTTGCCAGTCAT
>JAFZZD010000332.1 GCA_017615955.1 Victivallales bacterium | reverse complement strand
TGAACACCGTGTCTCCTGAGGATATTGCCGCTGGAAAATATATCGCGCTTCTTGAGGACGGCGGAGCGATTGAAGGCGGCCTGGCCGACATAGGCGGCTGCAAGGCAATGCTGATATTTGCGTCAGGCGCTCCAAGGCGCGGAGACTTCGTCAAGGCCATCAGACTGATGAGGCTGGCTGCAGAAGCTGAGGTGCCAGTGGTCAATCGCGTTGACTGGACGGGGGCCTGGACCTGCATCGGCGTGCAAGAGCTGCTGGCGGAAATCTGTGAATGCAAGATTCCATTGCTTACCAGTGATGACTGTCCATTCGATATTGCAGATGGCAGCGCACGCTGGACGACAGCAGCAATCGCTGAAGAAATCAGGGCTCTTCGCTCGAAGGATATTTTAGGGCTTTGTGCCGCCAGGCGTGCCAGATTGCAGAATCGCGGATCACGTTCCAAGGACATCCTGGATGTCGAGATATGCCGTCCATGCCTGTCCGATGTGCCTGCCATGGTTCGTTCCTTCGCTCCCTTTGTGTTGAAGCAGCAGATCCTTCCTCGCTCGGAGGCGGATATCGCTGCAAGTCTGGATGATTTCATAATTGCTAGAAAGGGCGGACGCATCATCGGTACAGTGGCGTTGAGGGACTTCGGCAATGGCCTGGAGGAAGTGCGTACTCTTACTGTGGCCAGCGAATGCGAGGGGCGCGGTCTTGGCACTCGCCTTGTCAGCGCCGTGATTGAATTGGCGAGGGCGCGGAATGCCGGCAGAATCTTCACATTGACAATGCGACCGAACATCTTCCTGCGGCTTGGCTTCTTCGTGGTCTCGCTGATGCGCTTCCCGGCAAAGGTGCAGAACGACTGTCTGGCATGCCCGAAAAAAGAACAGTGCGATGAAGTCGCTCTGCTACTGGAGATAGGCGAGCAAGGCAAATGAAGGCGTATATCACCGAATACTCGAATCCATTTGCAAATGCCGCGCTTGAGGAGGCATTCTATAAATCCGCCATTGACGAGCCTGTCCTTTTGTTCTATGTCAATGAGCCGACCGTGGTGTTAGGACGCAGTCAGAATCCATGGATGGAGGCTGATGTCCCCTGGTGCGAGAAAAATGGAATTCACATTTTGAGGCGCTTTTCAGGCGGTGGCGCTGTTGTACACGATGCTGGAAACTTGAACTATTCCTTCTTTGTGCCGAGAAAAGACTATCAGCAGGGAAAATACGCTGGCATTGTGGCCGAGGCGATTGGTCTGCTTGGCGTAGAGGATGTACATGTGAGCGGACAGTACAGCATATACGCGGGAGAATACAAGATATCTGGTTCAGCTTTCGCCGTGAACGGGCATCTCGCTATGGCACACGGCTGCATTCTGGTGAATTCAGATCTGGCGAGATTGTCCCGTGCCTTGCAGATGTGCAGGAACTGCGTCTTTGAAACCTCCACCGTGCAATCCGTGCGGGCTCCGGTCATGAACATTTCGGAATATGTGCCGGGGATTCTGCCAGGCGACGTGTGCAGCGCAATCATGGCCCAGGCTGAAGTGGACGATTATCCGCAGCC
>JAFZZD010000331.1 GCA_017615955.1 Victivallales bacterium | reverse complement strand
TTCCACAAGGAAGTCCATTGCATTGCGGCACTTTGGGAAGCGCTGTGCGAAGCGCTTGAAGAATGCGCCGCGCCCCTTGCGGTATTCCGTCACATTCAGGTACTGGAATTCTCTGAAAATCTGGAATTCGTATGCCAGCAGATCCACGGGGCTTCCGTGCATAAGGACATTGCAGTCGAATTCGTTGAATGTCATTGCCAGTTTTGTTATGGAACTTTGGTCGCTGGTGGCCAGGATGGCCTGGCGCACACGCTCCGCCGCCTCTGGCGGAATATGGGAGCCAGACTGCGCCATGACGTAGTCAAATGCCTCGGCAGAACGCTTTTCATTGAGTTTGCTTTGAGGATACCAAATGACATCGTGGAACAGGGCAGTCAGCAGCAGCTCCGATGCCATCACCTCGTCGTCCCAGGCATTGTCACGGATCCCGACGCAAATCTCCCGCAAGTGCTCCAATGTGTGGAAATAGCGGTGCGGCTGCTGGTAGATTTCAAAAACCTTGTCCAGCCAGGCGCCTGACAAGTCCAGGCCATACACATTCCTTTGCGACAGGATTTCCCTGATGGTCTCGATGTTTCCCTTGCTGGCCTCTTTGCCTTTTCTTGGTGAGATTTTGTGTGCTACTGCGTTGTAGGGCATGTTAAGTCACTTGCTTTGTTTGCTATTGATTGGAAACCATCCTGCATACATGCCAGATGGCAGGGGGGCTGGCCCTGGAATGAGCAGTTCACCCGCCTCAATGCCGCCTTTGGGCAGCGTCTGGAGCAGCAGGTTCTTCAGCACGGTGGGCGTGTAGCCAGGCGTGTGGCATGACAGGAATATGAACATTGGATTGTCTGACAGCAGTTTGCCACAGTTTTCCAGCAGTTCCATAAGGCAGTTGTCTATCTTGAAGACTTCCTGGTTGGTGCCTCTGCCGAAACTTGGCGGATCTAGGACAATGCCGTCATAGCGCTTGCCTCGGCGCAGCTCCCTCTGCAGGAATTTCCCCACGTCATCCACAATCCAGCGTATTGGCGCGTCCTCCAAAGAGTTTGCCTGGGCGTTTTTGTGTGCCCAGTCCACCATTTTCTTGGATGCGTCCAGGTGGCACACGTTGCATCCCGCCTTTGCCATGGCGATGCTGGCACCGCCTGAATACGCAAAGAGGTTCAGCACATTGGCCTTGGGCGCAGTCAAATGCGACTTCATCCAGTTCCAGGCAAAGACGTGTTCAGGAAACACGCCCACATGGCCGAAGTCCGTCCTGGACAGCAGCATTGTCACATCGTCCAGAGTGCATTTCCATTCGCGGGGCAGGGGGCGTGTTTCGCGCCAGCCCTCGTTATGCTCCCTGGTGAAGAAGGCGTCAGCCGCAGCCCAGGCGGAATGTGGCAGGGACTTGCGCCATACAGCCTGAGCGCAGGGTCTGTCCAGCACGTATTTGCCGAAGCGCTCCAACTTGCGCCCGTCGCCGCAGTCCAGCAGCTGGTATTTGTCATCCGTATTTGTCATTTTTTCAAGATAATCCAGGCATGAAGCTCTTTTGAGACAGCGGAAGATGCGATGCCTCCGAACAGATTAACTGGCAGAAAATCCCGTTCATTCCCTGCGTAGGTCTGCATTCTCAATTCAAGACTAAATGCTTTTTCCTTGACTTTCAGCGGGAAGGTGTAGCGGTAGCCACCCTTGGTTTTGGTTACGGGGATAGACCTCATTTTCCTGAACTGAGGTAGAATGCGCACCCTGGTGCCATCTGGAAGCACGGCGAATTGATTTCTGACGCCGTCCTTTCCATGCAGGTAGATTTCCAGGCAGGATGCAGCCCATGGAGTTGTGCATTTGGGGATTCTGCTTTCCTTTTCGCGTGCATCCACAGTCACATAGAGTGTGTTCCCATTTCCCCGCTGTAGGGTGAAGCAGGCGTTTTTCCCGTTGTCGAATGTTTGCGCCTTGCCGTCTGACAGGTCAATGTTTTGTCTTCCGCACCAGACGGAGTAGCTTCTGGAATAGCCGCCTTTTTCTATGGAGACGAATTGCTCTCCATTGGCGAATTGCGGGAGTTCCAAGTAGCCAGGAATGTTCATTTTGCATGTCTGCCTGCCCCAGGTCACATTTAGTTGCGACTTTTTGGCTGCCTCGATTTCCAGCAGTCCTGGCTTGCCTTTTTCTGGTGGTGTTATGCGGGTGTATATTGGCGGAAATGCCTTTATGCTGTTCCAGTATGCGTCACGGAAGTCCATCAGCACGGAGAACAGTGCTTCGTCAATCCCAGCGGTGGTGAAAGGCAGGTCCCATGTGACAACGCCGCCTGTGTCTGTGATGTTGCGTGTCAATGCTGCCAGTTCCTTGCCAGTTCCGCGCACTGGACCGTGTCCCCATGTTGAGCCGACATACGTCAATATGTGATAGCGCAAACCATCTATGTAAGGCCCTTTAAGCACATTGAACTGCGGATTGTTGATTTCGCCGGCTGTATAATCCTCGTCATCGCCAGGATAGTTGCGCCGTGGCGGCGGTGTCGCGCCAGGGTTGAAGGCAATGACCGCATCTGGATTGCCTGCCCGCATTGCCGCCATGAAGGATGCACCGTTGGGTTCATCGGGAAAGTCATACATTTCCTTTGGAAAATAGCATCCATCCACCCACCAGCCCTTGACCTTTTTGCCGAAACGCAGGGACCATTCCCTATGTATTTCGTTCCAGGCGTTTATGAAGAATTTCAGGCGCGGATCCTCTACGCGCAGATGCTTCACTTTTTCGTAGTTGCCGTAGTTCTTGTTGCTGTTCCATGGTGGCAGGGCCTGCAACGCCTTGATGGCCAGCGTGTCCCCCATGGGGCACATGCTGGTGGTATATACGTAAAGGTCAATGCCCTGCTTCTCCAGCGCGTCAGCAAAATCCAGCACCAAATCACGCTTGGACGTCTGCCGTTTTCCCAGCAGATTGTCGTAATACTGGTTCGGAGAGCAATAGTAACCAGAATTCTGGCCCAGCGTTATGAATGCATAGTCTGCCTTCAGTTCCTTCAACTGTGCGGTAAATCTGTCCACATCAAAAGCATCGACTTTTGCGTCCCACTGCTGAATTGGGGAGGGCGTCTGCCCGCCAGCCGATGGCGGTGCCAGCGTATTTCCCGTATTCAGGAAGTGGAAGAAGAAGCCGTAATGTGCGTTTTTGAATGCCTCGCGCATAGTTTTAATCCACAGATTTACGCAGATTTACACAGATTATTTTTGTGTGCGGCCTGCCTGGGTGAGTGTGATTTCAGGGTCTGGGAAGTTCAGCTTGCGCAGGATGGAGTTCTTCTTGAGACGGAAGTCCTTTTTCTTCAGGTTTACGAAGCCTGGGTCAGCAATGATGCTGTGCAGGTCATGGCCTGCCTTCTGCCAGTCCTTGAATGTGTCGTAGAAGATTTCACCTATGCCTCCACGCAGGTAGGTTACCGCGAATTTGCTCTTGCCGCCGCTCATGTCCCAGTAGCAGTTCATGTCGCAGTAGAACTGCTCGGTGATGTTCTCCTTCTTCCAGGAGCAGAAGAAGGGTTCACCGTTGGTGACAATCACATTGCTGATGCAGGTCACGTTGTAGCGGTAGTTTTCGCCAGGATATTCGTATCCAGTCTGGCGGCGTGTGCCGTCCGACACGTTGAAGCCCGCGTTCAGGTTGAATGCGCAGATGTTGAAGCGGTATATGTTTTCCCTTCCGTAGTGCTGGTGGCAGCTTTCCTTGGAGCAGTTGTAGCAGATGTTGTTCTCCAGGATTATGTAGGAGGAACCCTCGTCTGTGTAGAGCGCCCATCCTCCGTAGAAGCGGCATGTGACGTCATGTATCAGGTTGTTATAGACACGTGTCCCTGGTTCGGTGCCCAGCAGATATACGCCGCCCATGTCGCAGAGCATTCCCTGGCCGATGTTGTAGATGTGGTTGAAGCCGATGCGGATTTCCGCCGTGGGCGATTCGGCATAGCCCCATACCCAGCCAACGGAGATTCCCGTGTAGAAGAGGTCGTCTATGTCGTTGTGCTCCACAAGAACGCCCTTTGTGTTGCCCACATTGATGCCCACAGCGCAAAGGTAGTACCTGCCGCACTTGTGGATGTGGTTTTCCGTGATGGTGATTTTCCTGGTGTCGGTGGCGTTTGTTCTGATTTGGCTGCCTGGACCGCAGATATAGATGCCGCCGCCGCCCATGTCGGTGATTTCGCAGCCAGTGACGTTCATGTTCTCGCAGCCAAACGCGAAATGTATGCCATTCCATCCGCATTTTTCTATGCGACAGTCCTTGATGTTACAGTTATGGGCACCATTGTAGGTGAGTATGCCAGGCAGATGCACCTCCGACTGGTTGGATGCGTCATTCATGACCTGGCTTTCCTTAGCCGCCAGTTCGAACATGTATGTATTGAAGCCATTGGGTATTTTGGGCAGATTGTCCTGGCACAGGTCATAGACTTTTCCATAGTGGGGGCGGCCACCGCCAGCATACTGGAACACTATGCCCTCGAAATTGATGTTCTCCACATAGATTCCCTTTTCGGGAATGCCAGCCACCACCGCAATCGGGAAATGCCCTGGAATTACGCAGTCAACCTCGGTCTCGCCCTTTTCTGGCAGGTAGTACAATTTCTTTGTTTTGAGGTCAAAGTAATATTCGCCTGGCTCGGTGAAGGCCTCCTTCAGGTTTTTCAGGAACAGCCTGGACGATGCGCGTACCGCGTATGTGATTTTGGGGTTCAATTTCACATAGTTGTTCTTTTCGTCAAAGCCAGTGACCGCCAGGTTGCTTTCGCACCACAGGTGTATGACAACTGCCTGCAAGCCCTTGTCCTTTGCCCATTCCTTCTTGAACACCCTGTCCTTGAGTGGGAAGTAATCCTTCACAGTGTCGTCCTGTGGAATGTCCGCAGGCGCAAAGCCTTCCTTGTTCTTTGGCCAAGGGGCGTTGTTGCCGCGCTTGCCGTTAAAGAACACCTGCGGCAGCGAATTGTCCGCAATGCACTCTGCCGGCACGTCAGCGCAAAGTGCGTCCTTTCCATTGAGCTTTGCCTTGGTCCATTTGCGGATGTGGACACCGCCGTCAAATATGGTCTCTCCCGCTTTTTTTGCAGTGAATGTGATTGGCATCAAACCAGGCTCAAACACCATTGCCTCGCTGACTGCATACGTGCCTGGCGCGCAAACCACATTTACGCCGTCAGGTACCTCGCCCATCTTGGCGAGCCTGGCAATCTCCTCCATCACTTCAGCGATTGTGGAAAACGTGTCCTTCGCCTTGCTTTTCTTTGTGGTAAGATGCAATGTCTTCATTTTTGCTCCTGGTTGTTATTGTGGGAGAATAAGTCAAAAATCAGGTGAGAATATAGCTACTGCAACAGAAAAGTAAAGTCATTTTTCTTTCTTGGAAAGACGAATGCTTCCAGAACTACGAGGATGCCGTAGAATGCCATGCTGGCTGGCACTATGAAGAGGGACTTCTCCAGTCCAATATGGTCGCCGAGGAAGCCCATGAGCCATGTGAAGAAGGCACAGCCCGGAATGCCAGTGCTGGAGAACCAGATGAAAAGCATGGTTGAATCCAGCTCCTTCAGCTGTTGCGCTCCATAGACCTGCAAGGTAGGCCAATATGGCGCAATGCAAAGGCCAGACAGGAACATGAGGAAATACTGTGTGCACAAGGCCAATGTTCGTGAGTCGAACTGATGGCTTCCCAGAAGCTGAATTGCAATGGTGACTGGTATTCCGCAGGCCGCCGCAATTACAAGCAGATGCGGTTGTCTGCTTTCCGGAACGTATTTGCCATATCCAGAACGTCCCAGGAACATGCCGAATGCCAGGCATGCCGTGCCCAGTCCAGCGCTCCAGACGCTGGTATGGAAATGCAGCCTGATGAAGCTGGCACACCAGAAGGTGAGGCCGAATTCCGCACCCGCGCCAACAAACATGCCCAGACAATACACCCAGAAGCGCGGATGCCGCACAATCTGACGTGTCTGCCTCCAGACATCACTGCCCTTGCTCTGTGTGCGTGTCTCGGGATACTCACATCCTTTGCGCTCTTTCCAGAGGAACATGAGGGACACCAGTATCGAGAACACGCCAGAGGCGGCCACAATCCAGCGCCAATTGAAGCCCACTGCTACCAGCGCTCCTGCAAACACCACGCTTATGCCTATGCCCACAGACCAGAAGCTGTGGGCTATGCTCACATATCCTGCCTGGTCTTTGTCATGCAAGTCATTCACAAATGGCGTCGCCATTCCCTCGCAGATGCCTTCCCCCAATCCAGCCAGAGCAAGGAATGGCAGCAGCCATGCAAAGGAGCTGGACAGCGAACACGCCAGTATGCCGCCTCCCATGAGCAACATCGACATCCCCATTGTCTTTCGTTTTCCCAAACGGGCACCAATCATTCCGCAGCATACCAAGGACACCACCATGGCGAATCCACGCGCGATCTGCAGGAAGCCGCC
>JAFZZD010000330.1 GCA_017615955.1 Victivallales bacterium | reverse complement strand
GTTGGTCAACCTGAGTGAGCGCCGCTTCGGCGCTCACATTAATGTTTCCGTAAACAGACACTTCTCTACCTTATGACAGGCAATCCTTTCCATTACAGCAACATTGGCTTCTTCTCGCTCAGCGGCGTGTGCGATGAGGAACGGCTTGCCGTTGCGGGAAAGCGCCTGCGCGACTGGGGCATAAACGCCATCATGCCGCGCCCCGCGCAGCCGTTGCGCTATCTGGACGGCACTGACGCGGAACGCCTGCGCTGCTTCAACGAGCTGCTGGCAAATCCAGATGTGGAAATGATGGTGGCACTTCGCGGCGGCTTTGGCGTCACCCGGATTTTGGACAGCGTTGACTGGGAGGCCATGCGCCGCCGCAACCTGCCCATAGTCGGCTACAGCGATGTCAGTGCATTGCATCTTGCCGCGCTGGGGCATGGCTGCTGCAACCACATACACGGCCCAATGCTGCTCAGCCAGTTTGGGAAGGAGCCTGCCAGCCAGGAAGACGAGCGCAACATCAATGACACGCTTGCCTCCTTGAAGGCCTGCATCGAGGGCAATCCATGCCCCATTCTGCCAGATGCGCAATTGCAGGTGATACAGGAAGGCCATGTTTCCGCCGCGCCCATTGTGCCCTGCAATTTCTCCATGCTGATTTCACTGCTGGGCACTCCACATCTGCCGCAACTGAAGAACACGATCCTGGCGGTGGAGGACATCTCGGAGGACGCATACAGGGTGGACAGGATGCTGGCGCAACTCAAGTCCGCCGGCATACTCAAGTCATTGAAAGGCCTGGTATTCGGTGACTTTACTGATTGCGAGAATCCGCAGTATCTGCCAGCAATATTTGCTGAATATGCAAGATTTGTAAAGGGTCCCGTCATTTCAGGACTGCCATTCGGCCATGGCAGGCGCACCATGAGCATAAGGGTAGGCGCATTTGTGGAACTGACGGCTGGCAAGGACGGCGTCATTTTGAAGGAGGCTGCGCTGAATGCCTTCAAGCCAAAGATGTTCTCTTCTCCAAAGGGCACCATGGGCTACAGGCTTTTGGCGCCGAAAAATAGCGAACCAGGCAGGAAATACCCCTTGATTCTGTTTCTGCATGGAGCGGGCGAGCGTGGCGAGGACAATACGGCGCAGCTGGTGCATGTGTTGCCTGACTTTGCAAAACTGGCGGAGGCGGGACGCATAAACGCCTTCATTGCGGCGCCCCAATGCCCGCTTCTGAAGCAGTGGGTGGATACGCCATGGAGCCTGAAGGGGCACACCATGCCAGAGAACATGTCACGGCCCCTTTCAATGGCGATGGCTTTGCTGGATGAATTGCTTGCCACATTGCCGATTGACAGGGAGCGCGTCTGCATAATGGGCATTTCCATGGGCGGCTACGGCACTTGGGATGTCATACAGCGTTTTCCCGAGCGTTTCGCCTGCGCCGTGCCCATCTGTGGCGGCGGCGATGCGGCCCAGGCAAGCAGACTGACAAAGCTGCCCATCTGGGCATTCCATGGCGAATTGGACAATCTGGTGCCAGTCTGCCGCACAACCGATATGATTGACGCATTGCGGAAGGCTGGCGGCACTCCCAAAATGACGATATACCCCGATACATACCACGATTCCTGGGTGAAAGTGCCATCGGAGCCAGGTTTCCTGGATTGGCTGCAAACACATCTCAACCCGCAGGTGCCGAAATGAAGCTGACACAGATCTTGAACCAGAACAGATTCTCCCTTTCGTTTGAGGTGTTTCCCCCAAAGACCAGCACCTCATACGAGAGCGTGAAGAAGGCCACCGAGGAGATTGCGGCGTTGCATCCCGCATTCGTCAGCGTTACCTACGGCGCCGGCGGCGGCACAAGCCAATACACATTGCAGATTGCCCGCAACATCAAGGAGAGCCTGGGCGTGCCTAGCCTGGCTCATCTGACTTGCGTTTCCTCCACAAAGGAGACTGTGCGGCAGCGCATTGCGGACATGAAGGCGGCGGGCATTGAGAATGTCATGGCGTTGCGCGGCGACTTGACGCCAGAACTGGCTGCTTCATGCGACCGCAGCGCCTGGGCATACCACCATGCGGTGGAACTGGTGCGCCAGTTGAAGGAGGAGGCGGACTTCTGCATTGGCGGCGCCTGCTATCCGGAGGTGCATCCCGAAAGCTCAAACCAGGTGGAGGACATCAGGTACCTGAAGGAAAAAGTCGATGCTGGCTGCGATTTCCTCACCACGCAGATGGTGTTTGACAACAATCTTTTCTACAGCTTCCTCTACAAGATACGAGAGGCGGGCATAACCGTCCCCGTCATGCCTGGCATCATGCCAATCACCAATGCAAAGCAGGTGGAGCGGGCCATAAAACTGTCGGGTTCATTCATGCCACATCGTTTCAAGAGCCTGGTGGACCGCTTTGGCGACAATCCTGACACCATGAAGCAGGCGGGCATCGTCTATGCCACTGACCAGATCATCGACCTGTACGCCAACGGCATAAAGAATGTGCACGTCTATAGCATGAACAAGCCAGATGTGGCTGCCAAGATCATGGACAATCTTTCCTCTATCCTGGGAAAGAGCCTGTAGAATGAGCGACGGCATCCTGCACATTATGAGTTTTCCCGAACCGCCGTTGGACAGGCGGGAGGCTCTGCGCTACGCAGGAACCCGGGAATTGCCACCTGAACAGGCTTCGCTGTTTGATGAATGCGTTGCTGAATTGCTGCCGCTCCTTTCATACAAGGTGTGCTGGCGCTTCTTTCCCGTGGGAGTAGCGACGGCGTCCTCGCCGTCGAAATGCGACGAACTGGACCTAGGCTTCGCAAAGGTAAGTTCAAAGTCCCTGGCCGCAAACCTGGCTGGTTGCGGGAAACTGCTGCTTTTCGCCGCAACTGTGGGAATTGCACCTGACAGGCTGGTCGCCAAATATGGCCGCATTTCGCCAGTGAAGGCGCTGTTCTGCCAGGCAATCGGCGCGGAGCGCATCGAGGCACTATGCGATATGTTCTGCAAAGAAATTGCCAGCCAGGAAGGCACATTGCGGCCCCGCTTCAGCCCAGGCTATGGTGATTTGCCTCTTGAACTGCAGTCGCAGATTTTCTCCGTCCTGGATTGCAACAGAAAAATCGGCTTGTCGCTGACAAGCAGCCTGCTTATGACACCGACAAAGTCCGTGACCGCCCTGGCAGGCATAAACTAATGTGGCCACCGAATCGGTGCCCCAAACAAGAACAAAACAATTATTATAATTCTCTTGGCGTGTTTCCGCTAAGGCAACTTGAGTGGGCGCCGCCTCGGCGCCCACAAATAAGACAATGAATATCAGAGAATATTTGGCAAACAACAATGTGTTTCTGGATGGCGGGACCGGCACGATCCTGCAGAGCAGGGGGCTTCAGCCTGGCGAATATCCAGAGCGTTGGAACCTCTCCCATCCAGAGGAGATACAGGCCATACACCGTGCGTATTTTGAGGCGGGCAGCAATGTGGTCGGCTCCAACACATTCGGCGCCAACTCCCTGAAATTCCAGCAGGACGAGTTGGAGCGCATCATCGCCGCGGCATTCGACAATGCCCGCACCGCCCGTGACACCGCCAACGCAAGTCAGCAGAAATACATCGCATTGGACATCGGCCCGCTGGGCAAATTGCTCAAGCCATTCGGCGACTTCGATTTCGAGGAGGCAGTGACCGTATTTGCCAACACCGTGCGCCTCGGCGTGAAGAACGGCGCGGACCTGGTGCTGCTGGAGACCATGAATGACTGCTACGAGACCAAGGCCGCGCTGCTGGCAGTGAAGGAGAACTGCGATTTGCCGGTGTTTGTGTCCAATGCGTACAGCGAGGATGGCAAGCTGATGACGGGTGCCTGTCCTGCCGCCATGGCGGCGATGCTGCAAGGCATGGGCGTGGATGCGCTGGGCGTAAATTGTTCACTCGGCCCCAAGGCGCTAATGCCAGTGGTGCGTGAATATCTGAAATATGCTGATGTGCCAGTGCTGTTCAAGCCCAATGCGGGCATGCCCAGTTCCGTGAATGGCAGGACCGTGTTCAACGTTGGGCCAGAGGAATTCGGCGAGGATGTGGCTGCAATGATGCAGGAAGGTGTGCGTGTGGCGGGCGGTTGCTGCGGCACGACACCTGAATACATATCGCAAGTGGTGTCCCGCATGCGTGGCAAGGAGCCAGTGCCAGTGCTGCGCCATGATTACACAATGGTGTCCTCATACACGAAGGCAGTTGTTTTCGGTGATTCACCTGTGCTGATTGGCGAGCGCATCAATCCCACTGGCAAGAAGCGCCTGAAGCAGGCCTTGCGCGAGAATGACATGGGCTTCATTCTTGGCGAGGGCCTCAAGCAGCAGGAAAAGGGCGTGCATGTCTTGGATGTCAATGTGGGACTGCCGGAAATCAATGAGACGGAGATGCTGCTGAACTCCGTCAAGGAATTGCAGGCGGTGATTGATCTGCCGCTGCAGATTGACACGGCTTCACCCGAAGCCATGGAGAAGGCACTGCGCTACTACAATGGCAAGGCCATGATCAATTCCGTCAATGGCAAGGAAGAGAGCATGAAGGCCATTTTCCCCTTGGTGAAGAAATATGGCGGCCTGGTGGTGGCGCTGACCTTGGATGAAAACGGCATCCCCGAAACGGCGCAGGGGCGCGTCGCAATCGCCAGGAAGATATTGGACACCGCCAGGCAATATGGCCTGGACAAGAAGGATCTGATCTTCGATACCCTTGCAATGACTATCAGCGCAGACCAGAATGCCGCAAACGCCACCTTGGGCGCGATTGCCGTCATTGCGGGCGAGATGGGTTGCCACACGTCGCTGGGAGTGTCCAATGTGTCATTTGGCCTGCCAAACAGAGACCTTGTCAATGGCACTTTCTTCACTATGGCATTGAGCAAGGGGCTGTCCGCCGCAATAATGAATCCCTTCTCCGACGAGATGATGAAGGCGTACTTCACATATCGGGCATTGCGTGGGCTGGACGCCAACTGCGGCGACTACATGGCGTTTGCCGCCAGTTATGCGCCTGCCACGGCTGCGGCGCAGAAGCCAGAGGCAGCGCCAGTGACGCAGGAGGAAGGCAAATCCCAGTTGCAGCACGCCATTGTGAAGGGCCTGGTCAAGGAGGCGGCCTCCATAACGGCCACGCTCCTGCAAAACACGGATCCCATGGCCATCGTGCAGGAGGACATCATCCCCGCGCTGGACATTGTGGGGCGCGGCTTCGAGAAGAAGAGCGTGTATCTGCCGCAGCTGCTCATGAGCGCCGAGGCCGCCAGCGCCTCCTTTGGCAAAATCAAGGAGAAGGCAAACATTTCAGCCGACAGTGCCAAGCCAAGATGCCAGGTGGTGCTGGCGACGGTGAAGGGCGATATCCACGACATCGGCAAGAACATCGTGCATCTGCTGCTGGAGAACTACGGCTTTCAGGTCATTGACTTGGGCAAGGACGTTCCCCCACAGGCCATCCTGGACAAGGTGCTGGAGCTTCGCGCTCCCATAGCGGGTCTCTCCGCGCTGATGACAACCACCGTGGGCGCGATGGAGGAGACCATCGCCCTGGTTCACAAGAACGCGCCCTGGTGCAAGGTCATCGTGGGCGGCGCAGTCCTCACGCAGGAATATGCGGACAGCATCCACGCCGACAAGTATGCCAGGGATGCCATGGAAACCGTCCGCATCTGCACTGCCTGGAGCGAATAACGCAGATGCGCGGGAAAATTTAACGCAGAGGCGCAAAGGCGCAGAGACGAAGATAATTAGAAAAAAAACTGTGAAAATATGTGTAATCTGTGTATAAAAAAATGAAATTGTGAGGAAAAAACTTGCGCACAATGCTAAATTACAGAGCGAATAGCTGAAAATGCACGAGAAACATAGGCGGACATCATGAAGGATTTGACGACTTTTGTTTACAGTTTTGAGAAGTTGATACTGGGCAATTTTCTCTATATCGACAAGACTGAATACATCTGGCAGCTTATTCGCACGAGGAGTGAAGGCTATTTCCTGTCTCGCCCGCGCCGCTTCGGCAAGTCCCTTCTAATCTCGACGCTGAAGGCCATCTTCCAGGGCAAGAAGGAGCTTTTCGAGGGACTGGCCATATATGACAAGCCCTACGACTGGAAGGCATATCCCGTCAT
>JAFZZD010000329.1 GCA_017615955.1 Victivallales bacterium | reverse complement strand
ACTTGTGGTTGTGTGCGCCCAGATGTCCAGCATCTTGGCTTGGCCGACATCACCATCGATGCCGTTGTCGTTGATATCACCGAACATAACCTGGCTGCTTGTGCTCTTTCCTTTCAGCCGCGTAGTTTTCATGTGGTTCTGCCCAGGAATGCGGTCCTTTTTTGTTCCTCCACTGGCGTAGGGCATGCCGTACGTGTACATATTATACTTTGAGGAATACTCCTTGGCGCTTTCGGCTTTTTCAAGGGACGCTGGAGTTTGAACAGAGGGGCAATAGAAGACACCTGTTTTCAACCTTACTTGGCCAGTCAGGGTTGTGTTGAATTTGCCGTCTGCCGCATATACGTCCCCCGAATATCCCAAATATGGGGCGAGCTGGTTTTTCCAGTAGGCGCGGACGTAGCTCACACGAGGATCCGACGTGACAATCCAGTCTTTGTTGTCATCGCAATAAAGCATGGAGGCTTGCGTTATTGACTTCAGGTTGTTGGTGCAGCTGATGGAACGCGCTTTTTCACGCGCCTTTGCCAGGGCGGGCAGCAGCATGGCTGCCAAAATCGCAATGATTGCGATTACCACCAACAGCTCAATCAATGTGAATCTATTTGAGGCTACTTTCATCTTAACCCTCTTGTTGTTGAATGTTGCTCCTAACATTTTCACTTAATTATATCAAAGTCTAGCGTCATTGTCAATAACACAATCTAGCTTTTTGCTGTAATAGTTTCCATACGCGGAGGGCACACAGTTAAACTACTCAAGCTTGTCCAGTGCGTCAAGCGTCTGTGTCACTGCGATGTCACCTGCGTTCTGTGCGATTACATAATTGCGGGCGAAGCAAAGCCATTCGACCTCATATCCGCCCATGGCGAAGGCGGCTCGGTCTGGCATGTAGCCGTAATAGCCGTTGCCGATGCTGCAAAGTAGCGGATATTCCAGATTGGAATATTTGCGCAGGCGCAGTGAGAACATTGAGAACATTTCAAATGGGAAAGGCAGGAACGCCAGCGGTCCAAACGAAATGATTGTCTGCTTTATGACCAGTTCAGGTTCAGGAGGCAGCTGCCATGCGGCCAAATTGCTTTTTGCGACCTGGTATTTTCTATCGGGTTCATCGGGAATGACGGGATTGGCCGCCTCATATTCCTGGATCACCTTCTCCGCCTCCTCTTTCGACATGGACAGCGCCTGCGGGATGCGCAGTTCATTGTGCAGCACTGCGAACGGCAGTGCTGTGCGGAAATCCTTGATGTCCTCCAGGCAGCGCAGTGCGTCTGACGCGGCGCGGAAGCCTACTTCCTCTGCGGCCTTGGCTCCATCGCCGCCGCCAGCGGAATATCCGTAAACGGATTTGAATACCATCCAGCGATTGGTGCGCGGGCCAGAATCACCGATGGCGCCATTCAAAAAGACCACGGGCACATTGTAGCGGTCACGAATGCGCCCGCGCATGATGCCGCACCAGTCGCTGGAATATTCGCGGTTGGCGCCCATGGATGTGTTGTGTGCGCTGCAGTGCACAAATATGCCCAGGTCGCTTCCGTCCTGGACATCCTTGAAGCGCACCACGGTCATATTGTCGTCATGCATCAAATACGGGTCCTCAATGAAGCCGCTGACTTTGCCGAATCTGTTCGTGCCTCTCCTGGACACGCCGGTTTTTGTCTTCGTGCTTCCAAAGCCCGCAGTGCATTCCCGCATATTGTCCTTAGCCTCGTTTACTGCAGTGGCGATGACCTTGATGACATCGTATGCGTATTTGACGCCCTTTTGCTCGGGGTCGCAGGCAGAGCGTCCTGCTGTGACAGACCTGCGTGTATTGGGCGCGGAATGAGTGTGGGTGCAGCAGAGAATGATGTCTTCTGCTTTGATGCCAGAGGCCTCCTCAATGCCTTTTCGCATATCCCATGCAATGCTTTCATCAAGGGTACACCAGTCCAGGGCAATGACTGCGGCGGTTTTATTTTCATCGCCCATCACCATCACTGATGCGCAAAGCGGTGAATGGACGCCAGTGGCAATGCGCTCGGGATTCCCGTATCCTGCCAAAAAAAGCCCGACTTCAGGTGTAATGTCACCAATTGCAAAACCAATTTTCATGATAAATGTCTCCTTTT
>JAFZZD010000328.1 GCA_017615955.1 Victivallales bacterium | reverse complement strand
CCCATTAGTCCCATTAGTCCCATTAGTCCCATTAGTCCCATTAGCCCCATTAGCCCCTTTTTTACAAAAAATGTACACTTTTTTGTTATAACACACACACTAAACTTGGCATACCAGTTGCAAATGCCATAGGGTATTTGTAACCAACAAGCAAACAACAAAAAGGAAGATCAAAAATGTGTGGATTTGTAGGAATATTCGGCATTGAGGAAGGGAAGGCGCGGAGTTTGCGCAAGACATTGCTTGCCATGTCCAGGAAGATACGTCATCGTGGGCCTGACTGGTCTGGCGTGTTTGCAGGTAAGCGTGCATTGATATCCCATGAGCGCCTTGCCATCATAGACCCGCTGTCAGGCAAGCAGCCATTGTACAGTCCTGATGGCCGCTATGTGCTGGCAGTGAACGGCGAGATCTACAACCACCAGGAATTGCGCAAGGAACTTGAAGGCGAATATGAATTCCAGACGCATTCAGACTGCGAGGTGCTGCTGCCGCTCTACATAAAATATGGCCCCAAGTTCTTGGACATGCTGCAGGGCATATTTGCATTCGCATTGTATGACACACAGGAGGACCGCTACTTGGTGGGGCGCGACCCCATTGGCGTCATTCCGCTGTACGAGGGATGGGACGATGAAGGGCGCTACTACGTGGCCTCCGAGCTTAAGGCGCTGGAGGGCGTGTGCTGCACCTTGCAGGAATTCCAGCCAGGCTACTACCAGATCAGCGGCGCGGCCAAACCCGTCAGATGGTATGAGCGTGACTGGTTCAAATATAACAAGGTAAAGGACAACTCCAGCTCGATTCCCGAGTTGCGTCAGGCATTGGAGGCGGCTGTGAAGAGCCAGATGATGAGCGATGTGCCGTATGCCGTGCTTCTATCCGGCGGGCTTGACTCATCGGTGATTGCGGCAATTGCTGCCAAGTTTGCCCGCAAGAGGGTGGAGACTGGCGATACGCAGGAGGCCTGGTGGCCCAGGCTGCACTCCTTCGCAGTTGGATTGGAGGATTCGCCGGACCTGAAGGCGGCTCGCAAGGCGGCGGACTTCCTGGGCACCGTCCACCACGAAATACATTTCACCATACAGGAGGCGCTGGATGCTCTGCCTGATGTAATCTATCACCTGGAGACATACGACATAACCACCATTCGCGCCGCGACTCCAATGTTCCTGATGGCCCGCGCCATCAGGGCTATGGGCATAAAGATGGTGCTGTCGGGCGAAGGTTCCGATGAGATTTTCGGCGGCTATCTGTATTTCCACAAGGCGCCGAACGCAAAGGAATTCCACGAGGAAACTGTCCGCAAACTGGGAAAGTTGCATCTGTACGACTGCCTGCGGGCCAACAAGGCACTGGCCGCCTGGGGCGTGGAGGGGCGCGTCCCCTTCCTGGACCAGCGATTCCTGGACGTGGGAATGCGCCTGAACCCGGCGGACAAGATGTGCCAGGGACGCATCCTGCCAGCCAGCACAGGCAAGCATGGCGGCGACACTATTGAGAAGTGGATTCTGCGCGAGGCTTTCAGCGATATGCTGCCCCAGGAGATTGTCTGGCGCCAGAAGGAGCAGTTCTCCGATGGCGTTGGCTATTCCTGGATTGACACTCTGAAGGAAATGACGGCGCGGGAAATCAGCGATGCGCAGTTTGCCGCTGCTGCGCGGCGCTTCCCCATCAACACGCCCGCCACAAAGGAGGAATACTATTACCGCAGCATATTCGACGAGTGCTTTCCCTCCGAGACAGCAGCGGCCTGCGTCCCCCATGAGGCCTCCGTCGCCTGCTCCACGGCAAAGGCATTGGAATGGGATGCCTCCTTCAAGAAGATGAACGAACCCTCTGGCCGTGCCGTGGCCGACATCCACAAAGCGGCCAAATAACAACGCAGAGGCGCAGAGTTTTAACGCAGAGGCGCAGAGACGCAGAGACGCAGAGATTTTTAGAGTTTTTATGTATTCCAAAAACTGGAATACGTGAATTCGTTTTTTTTAAAATCTCTGCGTCTCTGCGTCTCTGCGTCTTTGCGTTAAAAAAGTGTCTCTGCGTTGGAATGATGCGTAAAAATGCAATATTGCTATTGATTTTCCTTTTGGGATTTGGTATAATAGGCATGTCATTTTTTAGAGCATAATTCAAAAGAGGAAAATCAGATGAAGCGTAGTTTTACATTGATTGAGTTGCTGGTGGTAATCGCGATCATCGCGATTTTGGCGGCGATGCTGCTGCCCGCGTTGAGCAAGGCCAGGGAAAAAGCCAGGTCCATTTCCTGCACGAACAACATGAAGCAGATTGGGCTTGCGCAAGCCTTTTACAGGGATGAGTTTGACGGATACTTGGTTAAGGAGAAGATAGGCAATGAGCGTTTTTGCGACTATCTTTCCAGCCACTATATCAGCGGAAAGATGATGGCGAAGGATGGCGTCACATTCTCATACGGCGAGTGCTTTGCCTGCCCAAGCGACGTGCCATTGCAGAGTTATTACAGCAGCTATTCCCTGAATGGATGGGTGAATGGTGACAAGCACCAGAAGAATGACAGTGCCACCTGCCAGTCGCCTTCTCTATATTGTGTGCGGGAAGTCAGCCTTCTGGAACCCTCTTATGTGGCTCTGGCCATGGACAAGGTCTATAAGTCAAGCGCGGATTCGGGGCAGATCTACGAGCCTAAGCCAGCCAGCATCGCATTGCGCCATCCAGGTCCCGTGGCAAACACCCTTTTTGCGGATGGGCATGTGGCCCCGCTGCGTGAACGCGAGTGGTTTGACAAGGGCGATGCCTATTTTGGCCGTCTCCGCTACGGCTATGACTTTGGCTGCACATACTGCTGCAAGAAGTAAGGAGGGGAAATCATGTTGAGAAGAATTGCATTTGCGCTGCTGGCAGTCGCCGCATTGGTTTCGTATGCGGAATTGAAGAAGAACCCAAATCCCAACACTCTGTGGGAAATCACAAAGTGCACCGACAAGGACTGGGATGGCGGCGGGCGCATATATATTAAGGAAAAGGAAAACGGCTTCGCAATCGGCGATGACAATCCATCCAACAAAGTGGCGCACTCAAAATTCTGGAAGGTGCCAGTGAGCAGCGAATATCCCTGGATGTGCTTCCAGGTCACTGAGGCATATCCTTTCAAGGGCTACCGCACCTGGGGCATTGGTCTGCATGAAATCAGAACCCTCTTCGGCAGCAACATCAATGCCGAGACTGGCATCGTCGCTTTCAATTGCTTTGAGGGACTGCCCTCCAACAAGGCAGAGCAGATGAAGTTGTGGGCGTATTTCTATGACTTTGAATTGCATTTCAACTACATCAAGATGGTGAAGGTTCCAGAGAACTATGTCTTCGCCAGCTCACCTGCCTTTGCCGCGAAGCAGAGCTATGGCCCTGGCGACAAGGTCAAGTTCACCGTGGTGCTGAAGGATCCCGCAGAGGAAGTGCAGCTTAGGCTGGTGAACCGCGAATATTTCTGGGCAGTGAAGCTGAATGGCAGCGATGTGGTGGAGTTGAAGCCAGAGGACGAGGCGGGTCGCATCTGGAGCGCAGAGGTCGAGGTCAAGACCATGACCACACAGAAGACCGCCCATCTAAACAGGAACTGCGTGCTGATGCGCGTCTCCGTCATGGGCGGCGAAATTGATGTGCCGTTGTGGGGAACAATCGCATTCCCATATAAGGCTGACTGATTTTTACAGTGGACAGTGGACAGTG
>JAFZZD010000327.1 GCA_017615955.1 Victivallales bacterium | reverse complement strand
GCGGCGATGGATGTAGAGCTGCTTGCCTTCCATCTTGAGGAGGTTGAGTTTTGCGCGCACATCGTAGCCGTGGTCGCGGAATGAGCGGCATTCCCATGCCACGTCATCATCGTTTGTGCAGACCATGCCGCCTTCGCCGCCAGTGGTGAAGTGCTTGCTCTGGCAGAAGCTGAAGCAGCCCACATCACCGATAGTGCCGGCCTTCTTGCCCTTGTAGATGCCGCCGAAGCACTGTGCGCAGTCTTCGATGACGTACAGGTTGTGCTTCTTGGCCACTGCCATGATTGGATCCATGTCTGCGACCATGCCGTACAGGTGGACAACCACGATGGCCTTGGTATGTTCAGTGATGGCAGCCTCGATCTTGGTGGGATCCATCAGGTGGTCGGTCCCCACATCCACGAAGACTGGAAGTGCGCCAGCCTGCAGTGCGCAGAAGCTGGAGGCGATGAAGCTGTAGCTTGTGCAGATGACTTCGTCGCCAGGTCCGATGCCAAGGCCGCCCAGTGCGGTGTGCAGCGCGGCAGTGCCGTTGGTGACGCTGATGGCGTTCTTGACGCCCAGCCACTTCGCCCATGCTTCCTCGAACTCCATTCCTTTGGGACCAGTCCAGTAGTTGACCTTGCCTGAATGCAGGATGTCAAGAACGACCTTGTCCGTGTCAGGATTGAATTGAGGCCATGCTGGGAATGGCTTGTCAATGACTTTCTTGCCGCCATTGATTGCGAGTGCGGCTAATGCTGCCTTTTTGGATGCTTTTGGCATTTTGAACTCCTGGATTTTTTGATTTAACTACGATAAAGCGGCATTGGCCGCCTTGTTTGACTTAAAATTGCAGTGAATATAGCGAAAATCCCCCCTTTGTCAAGGCGCAGACAAGGAAATTGCAGCGGTGAACAAATCAAATCGTGTATCCAATGTCGAAAATAACGTCTTTGAGTTGGAAAAGAATGGCTGGCGAATTATATTTCCGCGATTTTATGAAGTCGCCTGGCAGGTTCAGGCGTGGGACAATACAAAAAACTAGGAAAAACTTGATGAACACACACGAAGTAGAGCAAATGTGCTGCGTGGCTCAGGGCTGCAAACACGGCGCCGCCCCGATACCGCAGGAAGGCAAGTGGACAACTGCAAAGGAAATCAAGGACATTTCCGGCTTCACTCACGGAGTGGGCTGGTGCGCACCACAGCAGGGTGCCTGCAAATTGACCTTGAACGTGAAGAACGGCGTAATCAAAGAGGCCCTGGTGGAGACACTGGGATGCAGCGGAATGACACACTCCGCCGCAATGGCCGCTGAAATCCTGCCAGGAAAGACCATCCTGGAGGCTCTTAACACAGACCTGGTCTGCGATGCAATCAACACCGCAATGAGGGAACTGTTCCTGCAGATCGCCTACGGGCGCACACAGTCCGCCTTCTCTGAAAACGGCCTCGCCATCGGCGCTGGCCTCGAAGACCCGGGCAAGGGGCTGCGCTCCCAGGTGGGCACCATGTACGGCACACAGGAGAAGGGTGCGCGCTATCTGGAAATGGCCGAAGGCTATGTGAAGCAGATCTTCCTGGACAAGAACAACGAAATCATCGGCTACGAGTACGTCAAGCTGGGCGTGATGATGGAGAACATCAAGGCCGGAATGGACGCCAACGAGGCGCTCGAGAAGGCAACTGGTAGGTATGGCCGCACCACCGCTGAAGATGGCGCAGTCAAGAGCATTGATCCACGCAAGGCATAAGGAGATAATAGAATGGCACTGTTTGAATCATACGAACGCCGCGAGCCACAGATTCTGGCTGTCCTTAAGAAATATGGCATCAGCTCCATCGAGGAATGCCTGGAAATCTGCAAGGCCAAGGGCTTCAATCCATACGAGATCACCGAAGGCATCCAGAAGATCTGCTTCGAGAATGCAAAGTGGGCATACACGGTAGGCGCCGCAATCGCCATCAAGAAGGGCTGCCGCAAGGCCGCTGACGCAGCCGAGGCAATCGGCGAGGGACTTCAGGCATTCTGCATTCCTGGTTCGGTTGCAGACGACCGCAAGGTGGGACTTGGCCACGGAAACCTGGGAGCAATGCTTCTCCGTGAGGAGACAAAGTGCTTCTGCTTCCTGGCAGGTCACGAATCATTCGCCGCAGCGGAAGGCGCCATCGGCATTGCAAAGAAGGCCAACAAGGTCCGCAAGGAACCCCTGAAGGTCTGCTTGAACGGACTGGGCAAGAACGCCGCATACATCATCAGCCGTATCAATGGCTTCACCTACGTTGAAACCAAGTTCAACTACAGCACTGGAAAACTTCGCATCGTCAAGGAAACTCCATTCAGCGATGGTCCAAAGGCCGCAGTTCGCTGCTATGGCGCGGACGATGTGCGCGAAGGCGTTGCAATCATGTGGAAAGAGAAGGTTGATGTGTCAATCACCGGCAACTCCACCAACCCGACCCGCTTCCAGCACCCGGTCGCCGGCACATATAAGAAGGAATGTGTCGAGCGCGGCAAGAAGTACTTCTCAGTGGCGTCAGGCGGCGGCACTGGCCGTACATTGCATCCTGACAACATGGCGGCTGGCCCTGCCTCATACGGCATGACCGACACCATGGGCCGTATGCACTCCGACGCGCAGTTCGCCGGCTCCTCATCAGTTCCAGCACACGTGGAAATGATGGGACTTATCGGCATGGGCAACAACCCGATGGTGGGCGCAACAGTCGCCGTCGCCGTCGCCGTCGAAGAGGCAATGAAATAAAAAGCCTAGACCTAGTATCCCAGGCCCCATGGCACCTAGGATACTGGGCTTCCTGAATACTATG
>JAFZZD010000326.1 GCA_017615955.1 Victivallales bacterium | reverse complement strand
CCACAGGCCACAGTCCACAGGCCACAGGCCACAGTTATATGCTAGCAAGGGAAACGTACCCGTATTTTTCTAGGCGTTTCAGTTCCGCGATGTCCTGGGCAATTTTGCTGCTAGTGCTGGGGACGCCCCTTTCCGCGTCCGCCATGCGTATGCACTCCAGCAGAGTGCGCTTTCCATCGATGAAGGCCCATGTATTATGGTACAGGAACACGGGGCTTCTGTCCTGCAAGGGAACTGCTCCCAGCGAAAACGGGAATCCCAGCTTGCCGCGCTTCGGCACCAGATGCATGGCCTTCTTCTCGACAGGGCTCATTGCCCGCCATTCGGTCATTTTTGACAACCGTTTGCAGACTCTCTCCCATGCCTTGTCCAGTGCCTGCAAGTCAACAGCCTGGCCAGTAAAGGCATTCACTGACTTAAGCCGCAAGGACTGCCGCAAATACTCCGCCTCCAGCCAGATTTTTGCATCCAGTTCAGAAAGACGCCAGTCAATCATAATGTAATCCACCCTTTCCTTGAACTCGGCAACGGCGCGTTTGCCGTAGTCAGGCAGCTTGTCCGTGCAAAGGAGGTATTCAATCAAGGCGGCGAAAACGGGGAGTTTCCAAGCCGCGTCCTCCCAATCGGGGGCAAACAGATAGCCTGTGCTATGATGCCCGCGCCCGCCTACGCCATGGAACCAGAATGTAGGTATGCCGCCCTTGCCAAAATAGGGGTCATTGGTGAAAGTGTCATCTGAATACGAGGCATTTTCCGTGAATATTGCCTCATCATCGGGGAGCAATGCCCTCAATACATCGCAGTTCAGCCAATCGGTGAAATGAGCGCAGTAGAACGGGGTCAGCCTGATCTTGGTCTTGCCCACGGATTCCTTGAAGGGAATGCCGTCGAAATTGGCGGCAAGCACCACATTCTCGCTATGCTTTGACATATATGCGGCCATGCCGTACAGTTCCATGGAGAACACCACTCGCAATGTGCGCTTTGGCTTTATGCCACGCTCCACCATCTGGCGTCCCAGCTCGCACAAAAACGAAAAGCCAGCCGCATCGTCATTCACAAATGGCTCGTACAAATGCGCCATAAGGGCGATTTCCTCCTTGCTTTCGCCTGGAATAACGCCGGTGACAGTATGTATGACGCCATCGTAGTTACGGCAGTATAATTCACCATGCAAGGTGACTGGCCCCTTCTGCATAAGCTTGAGCAGACGCCGTCCCACCAGCGGCGTAATTGAATAGAATGGAAGATGCTTCTCGCCCTTGGTAAGATACCAGCCAGTATAGCCGATGCCATTCTGCCAGCACAGGTCGTTGGGCAAAATGTCCGCGCAATTCAAATCACAGAAAATAATGCCCGCAATGCCCGCATTGCACAACTCGCGGTACAATCCCCATAGCAATGGCGCTGGTGACAAGGATGTATATCTGGCACGGGAGGCATAGAGCAGCCATTTTCCACGTGCCTCTTCGTAGTGGCCTGGCTTCAGTGTATCGAAGTCCACCAGTTCCGCAGTGATTCCCTTTGGCGGCGTGGGTGCGCTCCACACCGCCACATGCAATGGATTGCGTGTGCTGTCGGCAATGGTGCGCTGGCTTTCTGTCAGTGTATCATCCACGATTTCCAGGAACGACCTCTTTTTTTTGTCCAAATCCCAGGCTTCTGGCATTACGCAGTCAAAGGCGCTGCTTACGCCATCGGCCTTATGCCTGATGCGCTCCACATTGGAAAAGCCAGCGGCCTTGAGCGCATTCTCGCAGTAGATGCTGGAACGCTCGAAATCCTCATAGCAGCAGCTGCGCTCTATTTCATTCAAGGCGTATGCATTGTCCTGTATGTTGCTTATGCTTAAATGCTCCCTGATTTCATCCAGGTTGACAAAGCCATCAAGCTTCCTGCGCAATCCATTTTCCTTGCGCCTCTGATTCCACGTTCTGATATTTGCACTCATGTGCCTCTCCTTATTTCATGCCATTATTCATCAGCAATCTTCCAATTGCAGGTTAATTTGCCCATGCTTACGGCAATTGCAAACATCAAGCTATAAAATAGCCTACCAAACGCGGAGCTTGAAAATAAAAACTGTGGACAGTTGGGTGCGCGGAGCGAAAGCTCCACGCTATATTATCCCACATCAAGAAGGAAGGGCATCATGAACATATTTGACACACATACACACGTTTTCCCTGACAAGATAGCCGAGAGGGCAGTGGCCCATCTTCGGGAGTTGTCAGGCTTCATTCCGGCGCATACCAACGGCACATTCAACGACCACGCGGAGAAAGCCCTGGCGGCTGGCTACACTGCATGGATGAACTGCCCCGTGGTGACACGCCCAGGCCAGGCACAGTCCATAAACCAATGGGCAGCGCAGCACAACACATGGCCTGCACTCTCACTGGGCGCCGTGCATCCAGACGACAATGACATAATCGGCATACTGCAAAGCATAATCGACCTGGGTCTGCCTGGACTTAAATTCCACCCAGAATACCAGTGCTTCGACCCATTGGAGGCGCGTCTTGCCCCAATATGGGACTTCTGCCAGGAGCATCAACTGCCAATACTGTTCCATGCGGGGCAGGACATCGGCTTCAAGCCGCCATACCACACCACGCCAGCCACATTCGCGGAACTGGCACGTCGCTACCCAGAACTAAAGATTGTGGCGGCGCACACTGGTGGCTGGAAAGACTGGAACCAGGTGGAGGAGCTGCTGCCAGGCACAGGCGTATTCATTGATACTTCATTTTCAATTCCTTTTATGCAAGACAAAGGCCAGATGGCCCGCATAGTCAGGAAACTTGGCGTAAAGCAGGTCATGTTCGGCACTGATTCCCCCTGGCAAGAATTGAAGGAGGCCGCAAGTGAAATCGCAAACTGCGGCCTAACTGAAGATGAATTGCAGGACGTGTTCTGGAACAATGCCATCAGCTTCTGGAAACTGTGGAGGTTCTGCAAATGATGGACAGGGACGCATTGCTGGCTTTGGAGGACGGGACACTGCTGTCGCAATGCCGCGTCGATACTGCCCGGGGCAGAGGTCCAGGAGGGCAGAAGCGCAACAAGACGGAAAGCGCAGTGCAGATCACCCACATTGAAAGCGGCATTTCCGCATGCAATGACGTGTCGCGCTCACAGCACCAGAACAAGACAGCCGCCTTGCAGCGCCTGCGCCTGGAAATCGCCCTGAAGCTGCGTTCAGAGACCATGACGCAGCCAGGTCAAATGCCCAGCCTGAAGTCAGACGCCTACCCTCTATGGGCTGCACGTGTGCTGGACTTTCTTGCCAGCAACGGCTACCGCATTTCCGATGCCGCCACGCAACTTGACATGAGCACATCCCAGCTGGTGAAGGCCCTGTCCAAATGCCCGCCATTGTGGCAATTCGTCAACGCCCAGCGCGTCAGCCTAGGATTGAAGCAGATTAAAATGTGAGCGCCGAAGCGGCGCTCACTCAGGTTGGACAACTTGTTTTTCACGCCTGGGGCTTATCTGCACAGGTTGGCCAACTTGTTTTTCACGCCTGGGGCGTCTCCATGCAGGTTGGACAACTTGTTTTTCATGCCTGGGGCTTATCTGCACAGGTTGGACAACTTGTTTTTCACGCCTGGGGCGTATCCATGCAGGTTGGCCAACCCGTTTGGATAAACAACAGACCAAAACATACAGGTTTTCCAACCTGAGTGAGCGCCGCTTCGGCGCTCACATAGAGGCCAGTATTGCGGATAGCAGGTTGTCATTGAAAAGCAGACCTTGTTTTGTTGGGGCGACACCATCGTCTGTCATGGTCACCAGCCCCTGCCGCTGGCATTCCTCCAATTGCTCACCCCGCAGTTCTCGTGCGTCATAGCCAGTTATGCGCTGGTAATCCCGCCATCGCCAGCCTTTTACCAACCGCAAGCCAAATGACAATATCTCCACGGCGCGGTCCTTTCCTGACAGCACATCCACTTCCTGCGCAGCATGCTTCAGCCAGCCATCAAGATTGCTGACGTTTCCACGCCGCGCAATGCCATCGAATGACCAGGCGGCTGGCCCGCATCCCAAATAAGTT
>JAFZZD010000325.1 GCA_017615955.1 Victivallales bacterium | reverse complement strand
GCATACGCATCGGTCAGACTCAAGAAATCAGACAATTATGCTGAACTGGCCATTTGGGATGACGGTACACCTGAACCGGGTCTCTCCGTGGTGGCCGGCAGCCTGGACACGGAGCTGGAACTTAGAAACCGTCAATTCAGCGGGCGTGGGCGCGGCAGGCTCATGCTGCGGGAAATATGCAGCGGCATCAAGCGCAACCGCTATGGGAATCTCAATGAAACAATCTATTTCATACCAATAGAAGACAAACAAAATGAAGGAGCAAAGCAATGAAACAATTATGCATTGACTTTTTGATGGAACAATTCGGAGACGAAGAAACCGTCAAGGAAATATACGATGAATATGCAAAGTCCATCGTTGAAAAAATAGGCGAGGCAGACACCACACTGGCTTCAGAGCAATGGACAGAGCTGGACCATGTGGCGCACGCCATAAAAGGAAATGCCCTGGCAACTGGCGACAATGCAGTGGCGGAAACAGCAATTGAACTCAGACTTGCAGCAAAGCTTCAGGACAAGGACAAGTCCCTCGCCCTGGTGAACAAAATCAAGGAACTGGCAAAGGACATCTGAGTTTCGTTTTTTGGAGAAATGACCGAATTTAAACATCATACAGCCAGCCCGGAAGAACTGGACGAACTGCTGAAGGAACTGTCCTCCCGCGTTCAAGACAACAAGCAGAATAGTTTTAGGATCACCATCTGGAAACTTACCGTAAGGGGTTCATACTTGTTAAAACGCCTGATTGATATCTTCGGCAGCGCCCTGGGAATGCTGATCCTTTCGCCAGTGTTCCTTGCAATAGGAATAGCAGTCAAGTTAAGCAGTCCAGGGCCCATTATTTTCACGCAGATAAGGGTGGGCTGCAATGGGCGCCATTTCAAGTTCTACAAATTCCGCAGCATGCGGCAGGATGCGGAGGACCTCAAGGCCTCCCTCTCCACACAGAACGAATCCAAGGACGGCGTCATCTTCAAGATGAAGGACGATCCACGCATCACAAAGATCGGCAGATTCCTGCGCCGCACAAGCCTGGACGAATTGCCGCAGCTCTGGAATGTGTTCATAGGCGACATGAGCCTGGTTGGTCCAAGGCCGCCCGTGCCAAGCGAGGTGCAGGAATACACACTGGAGGACAGGAAGAGACTCAACGTGGTGCCAGGCATCACATGTCTCTGGCAAATCAAGGGAAGAAGCGACATTCCCTTCAAGGACCAGGTACGTCTTGACAAGGAATACATACTGGCCCCAAGCGTTTGGAAGGACATCATCATCCTTCTGAAGACAATACCTGCCATCATTGGTGGAAAAGGAGCATATTGATGAAAGGCATTATATTCGTCCCTTCCATCGAGGAAACAAACTGGGTACGGGAAATCCTGCCCAACATCAGCCCTGCGGAACTGCCCATAGCTGGAAAGCAATATATCGACTATGCCCTTGAACTGGCGGAAAAACGCGGTTATGAGATGGCAGAAGTGCTGGACTGGAATTATTCGGAAAGACTGGCCAAGACTTTTACAGACCTTACCAGGTTCAGCATCCCCATCTTCTATCAGCAGGGCATAGGCGAAATGCCCAAATCAAATGAGGACCTGACCAGGCAGTCAAGCCCATTGACACAAAACCTGGACCAGGGGACAACCGTGGTATGGGGTTTGAGACTGGCTGATTTCATTATACGCGATGTCAGTGACTGGCACAAAATCAATATGGACATTCTGGATGACAGGGCTTTAAACACCCATTTCACTTTGCCAGGCTATTCCGCAGAAGGCGGTGTCTATCTTGGACGGAACGTAATCATGGAGCATGGCGTCGAGGTTAAGAAACCCGTGATTTTGCAGGATGACGTATGGTGTGCGCGAAACGTCAGGCTGGATGGACTGTGCATAGTCGGCAAAGGCTCATTCATTGGCGAAGGTGCCCGCCTTGAAAGAACCGTGGTCGGAGATGACACGTATATAGGTTCAGGACTTGAACTTGAAGACAAGATTGTAATCGGCCCCCGTATCATTGATGCCAAAACTGGCTTTTGGGCCGATGTGGACGATCCTGGCATGGCAAGCCAAATTGGCAACAACATTGGATTCTTTGGCAAGATTCTGGACTTTCTCAGAGGAAAGGCCCGCAGGAGGAAGCAGTAGATGGCATCGCACGCCTACAACTCGCCTGAGGCAGACAGAATCGTCGATGACGCAATCCAGCAGATCGGCGCGGAAATCAACGCACTTGACATACCCATGCTGGGTGGCGTAGTGCTTGGAGGTGGCTATGGGCGCGGGGAAGGCGGCGTGTTCGAAGACAATGGCCCTCAGAATCCACGCCTCTCCAATGACTTGGACTTCTATGTCGTCACTGTTGAGAACGCCAGCAGCGCGGACATTGACGCCATTGCCAAGGCACTTGCCCCCATATCCGTGAAGTGGACCGAGAAACTGGGCATTGACGTGGACTTCTGCACTCCAAAGACACCATGGCGCATCAAACACGACCAGGAACGCCTTATGATACAGGAACTGGTCCATGGTTATTTCAACGTGGCCGGCAAGAAGGGAGAGGAGCTGTTCAAGGACATTGCCAGGCTGGAACCCAGCGCCTTGCCTTGGACGGAGGCCATACGTCTTCTAGTGAACCGGGGTGCAGGCCTTCTTCTTTGCACTGAACCTGGAAGGGACGATGTATTCATCGTCAGGAACATCAACAAATGCATTCTTGGCATTGGGGATGCACGTCTGATTGCAAGCAACAACTACAAATGGAAAGCTGTGGACAGGGCTGGTCTGCTCAACAACGGACTTTACACAAAGGCCCTGGAATGGAAATTCCGCCCCCAAAAAGAAGCAATTTGCAGCCTTGACGAGGCAAGGGAGCAATGGCTGACAGCAGTCAGTGAAATAAAGACTACAGGGAAACGGACTTTGTACAACACGCTGCGCTGGCTTGCAAGGCGTCACACTCTTGGGGATTTGCTCACTATCGGTCTTCCCCCTGTTGTCAGGATACTGCGCTCAATGTACAAGACTATCCAGCAAAAACAGCCATTTTCCCCCTCTTTGAAAAAGGACTGGCAAATATTCAATTGACTTTCTTGCCTTTTAGGCTTTTCAAAAGCTCAAACACATCCTCGCGGAACAGGGCTACCAGCAGCGCGGAGGATACCACAGCCGATACAAAACCCTTTATCAAGAATCCCCTTGCCCCGTCCCATGGCACCAGGGATACTGTATTCCAGGCCAAAATGGCCATGATCACTGCCAATACCAGATAGCCGAACTGCGCAAGCCAGTACTTCCTCGCCTCCTGCCTTCCAAAGAAAGTGGAAAACACAGCGTATGCCTCCCATGGCATCTGAATGACCACATCTGTCAGCAAGGTTGCGAATATGACGCCGTCTAGTTTATATTCATCTGGAAAGACATTGATGAAAAGTATGTTCAATGCCAGATTTGCGAAACTGGCTATCACAGCCTTCCAACGATCCTGCTGCCAAAGCGAAGCCGCGTTCTTGAACATGCGAAGCGTTTCTCTGGACTGCTTTTCATAGAACCATATCACCAGCAGCAAAGGCGTCATGAAATGCCGTATCAACCCCTCCTTGCCACCAGTCCATATAATCATAAAGGGCTGGTACAATGCAAGCAACATTGCGGTGCACCAGATCACGATGCAGATGATAAGCCTGTTCACCTTCATCAGCAGCTTGAAATTATCTTCCTTGCTCTCCGTATGGATCTTGTTGCCAAAGCCCCCAGTCATGGAATAGCATATTGCAGAGGGAATGCCCGCGACCGCCAGGCTTATGCAATGGTAGTTGTTGTAGGCAGCCACAGCCACCAGCCCCAGGAACGAGGATATGACCACGTTGTCAAAAGAATGGGAAACCACTGAACCCACCTTGTGCATGAATATCGCCTTCACATCGCTAACCACACGCTTGACTTCATCCCGGGGCAGCGTCCCCTCCGGCACAAGGTCGGGAAATATGCGACGCGTGGCATAGACCAGCAGGATGTTGTTCAGCAATGTGAACAGAATCGTCACCAGCACATAATGGTAGTAGTTATGTGTGAAATACAGCACCAGCGCAATGGTTCCAAACTCCACCACGGACGTGACTGTCTTGATATGGGTCGTTATGTCATTGCGGTGATGTGCACCAAGAATGGATCCCCTGTAGGCAAATAGAAAATAGCTGGCGGACGTGTTGCAAAGGTGCAGCAGGAATACCAGATGCAGGTTCACATCCGCAGGAATGTCCCCATGTATCAAACGCCGTAGGAATGGCAGCAGGCAGAGACCGACCACGAATATCGCGCTTCCCACGCAGCGGTAAACTGTGCGGAAGAACTTGAGATATGCGCAAAGCAGCTTCTTGTCATCGTCCGCAACTGGTTTGTACATATAGCAGACAATGGCAGTGCCAAACCCCAGTTCGGCCAGCATCAGCATGCCAAGTATGGAATACAAAAGCCCGTTGAGACCAAGATAGCCTGGTCCCAGTACCCACATGAACAGCGTCTTCCGGAAAAACGGAAACAGCATCGCCACCGCCTTGTTCACAAAGGAGGCGACTACGTTACGCTTTGTATTCTTTACAAAATCCAGCTTCATATCGCAATAATGACAAAAAGATTCAAAAGTGTCATTATTTTACATCGTTTTCCTGAATTTTCAACTTGCCTCACCCCAAATTACCCCATTGCCTTATAATCCTTTTTGTCCTTTCCCTTCTGGAAAAGTCATGGAAAGATGATATAATAAGCAACAATTCAATGCTTGTTTCTGGAATTAAAAAATGAGACCATTCTTTTCCATAATTGTACCTTGTTGCGATGTAGAACCATATCTGCGGGAATGCCTGGACTCACTGTTGAGCCAGCAGTTCACTGACTGGGAATGCATCATCGGCGTCGAAACATCAAAAGACAAAACAGAGGAAATTGTACGCGAATATGCTGAGAAGGATTCGCGTTTCAGGTTTTTCACAGGTCCTCGCAGCGGCTCCTGTTCGGCTTCGCGCAACACTGGCACCGACATGGCGACTGGAGAATATGTCATATTCCTGGATGGGGACGACACCATTGAAGAGGGTTCGCTTCAGCGGCTTCATGACAAGATTGCAGAGCGTCCTGGAGCCGACATCTATCCATGCGCCATGATCGTGAGAAACGAGACAACAGGGAAAGACGACCCAACACGCGACAACTATGCGGCGGACTTTCATGGCGAACTGACAGGTCCAGAGGCGACAATCATGATCTATGAGAGGCAAAGGGCCCCCTGCCCTATGCTTCAATTGAGCGTTTTCAGGCGAGAGCACCTGGTCACGCACAACTTAAAGTGCCTTTATGGCCTGAAACGCCAGGACAGCGAATTTGCGCCCCGTGCGCTCTATCTTGCCAAGCGGGTCATTCCCATACATGAGCCATTCTACATCTACCGCATAAGAACAAATTCGATTTCCACGCTGGCAAAGAAAACGGACTATTTCCTGAAAGACTACGCTGGCATACTCAAATCGCTTCTGGCTTTCCATTCAAAGGTCTCACACGAGGAGAACTTCAACCATAAGATTTCATCGATATGGGCCAGGCACTGGCTGATGTGGATTTACTACTACTGGTTTGCCACGCGCGTCATAAGGAACACGCCCCGGCAGCGCAGGATTGAAACTCTTACCAGTTTGTTTGCCGATGGCTTCGGCGATTTCGATGAACTTACAAAAGCCTCCACGAAATCGCGCCTCGTAGCAGGTTGCTTTGTCAAGCTGTTTGTGCGGCATCCCTCCATGGCATGGCTTGCCGATGCCTTTTTCCTATTTCTCTATAACCCGCTTGTCGGGCTGAGGGACTGGCTCCATAAATAATCGCAGAAGAAAGTCCCTCACTTCTCAAACGAGGATTTTTCAAGAAGCAGTTCCTCGAATGCCTTGGCAACTTCCTCGAAACAATGTTCAAGGCCAGGTGTGCCGCCTTTGTCATTGAGACAAAGCTGCGGCCTCTTTTGCTGCCTGATAATTTCGCATGTATAGGCAAGGCTCTTCTCATCCAGCGTGATAAACTCGCCTTTGCGCTTTTCATTTGCAGGGAAGAAACGCCCGGAAATCATATCCCATGCGCTGACAAGCCATTGGTTGACACCATCGTCAGTGCGGAAGCGGCTCTTTGAGGTTCTCTCCAGAACTCCTGGCTGTGCGCGCCATATCTCCTCCAGCGTGGATTTCAGGTGGGGTTGCGCCAGGTGGCCGAAAGTCCCCTCGATCACAACCCTGTTGACAACGAACGAAGCCAGGTTCTTTATGGCTCTGGAAAAGCCCAGTGCACGGACATCGATGTATTTCCAGATATTCTTCCAAACCAGGCGTTCCACGTCCAGGCTTAACTTCAAAACCCCGCTGTTGTTCAGCGCGATACGGCTGATGTTACTACAGCCAAGCCAGCGGGGAATGCCCAGATCGCAGGAGATGACAGGTTTTCCCTCCTTGAAGAAGAAATCAGGCTGAATCGGGCGAATGATGAAGACATCGTCATTTAACAGCACAAACCGCTCCGAAAGTTCAGAAATGCGATGCAGATTGAGTTCAATTGTGTTGGAATTGAAAGTAGGAAGATAATCTGCTGGAATATAGTCGCTGTGGTTGACGAGCACAAGCCTGGGGTTCGCTTCGTCCAGCCAGTCCGGCTTCTGCCCGCAAGTCACGAAAAACAAGCGGTTTACCCATGGGGCAAAGCGCTCGACCGCGCGGAACCAGTATTTCAGCAATCCATAGTCGCGGTAGCGGCAGTCCGCATTGGCATCGGCATCACCATGCGCCATGCGCTCGCCCCCATTCTCGTACTTGCGTTTCTGCTCAAGCCAGGCCAAGTCGCTTCCATCGACCCATGGCAGCACAAAGTCAATCTTGTCCATCTATCCCAGCTTTATCCTTTGATAAACTTGCGCTTCAATTTGATTGCACGCCAGACCCAAGGTGCCAACGGTGCCATGGCACGGCAGAAAGGCCACCATCCCTTCCTTAGCGGAATAGGCAGTTCGTCCGCCTTCACAATGCCCTTTTCCACTAGCCAATCAACAACTGGCGCAAGTACGTCGTGCCATTTGAGCGAATAGGCATTCCACATCTGCCAGGGCTTTGGGTTGTATGCAAAATGTGCATAGTAGCGTCCCCTGTCCACGCTTCCATTTGCCTTGTAGTTTTGCGTCACCGCTGGTGCATTGGGATCATAGCAGAGAAGGCTTCCAAGAACACTCTCATCCGTCTGGAAATATGGTGAGCCATGCTTCATTATGATGGCTACATCCGCTGGCAATACTTTCGCAATCTGGTTCTGCCAGCGTTCAAGGAAAGGACGCCACTTGCGGTGAAGCACTATGAACGGCGCGTTCATACGAGTGTCATAGCGGCTTGTGGCGCATGCGCCACCACAGTATTGCTCCACATCCCGCCGCCAGGTTTCAAGATTCTCAGGAGTGAAGTCATCTGGAGGCGGAGAATATTTGCGTATCGTTATCTCGTCCGGATTGTCGCCCACAAGCCATTCAGAACAATCACCCACAAACACCGCATCGGAATCCGCCCAGCATACCCATTCTGTCTCGATTTCATCAAGATTCATAAGCATGGGTTTCTGGCATGTCACGCACTGCCTGGACTTGGGCAGTTCATGAAGCGTCACTCCGCCAAGGGAAAGTACACGCTGCTCCATCTCCTTAGGCCAGCCTGTTGTGCCGACAATGACTGGATGCATCATGCCATTCCTGCGCATGCTCGCCACAAGAAGCAAGGCTCCCCATGAAAATGCCTTGTCACCAGCCGTTACAACTGTC
>JAFZZD010000324.1 GCA_017615955.1 Victivallales bacterium | reverse complement strand
GGGGCAGCTCGAAGCTGATGATTTTTGTCACGTATTTTTGTGCCACGTTCAGCTTATAGATCAGCTTTGCGAATTCAATCGGTGGGAATCTCCAGGGCATGTCCCTGTCGAATGTCTCCAGGTTAGACCAGTACTGTGCGCCGTACTTGTCCATGATCTCCTTGGTCACGCTCATGTATGATTCAAGCTCGTTGAAGGGGACGTGTCCGTCCATTGGGGCGTAGATGTCAATAAGCCCTTCCATTTCGCCGAGAATCACATCGAAGTGCTTCTTGTGCACTTCTGGCGGAATCGGGTAGTTGGCAGTCCACTTCTTGCCGGCGTAGCGTGGAGAGACGAAAATGGGCCTTTTCTTGTCAAACTTCTTGATTTCCTCGCAGAGCGGCTTCCAAATCCTGGTCTGATGGGAACCCATGCTTCCCTCGTGGCACATGTACCATCCGTAGAATGCGGGATGCTTGCCGTAGCGCTCGTCCAGTTCGTGGATCAGCTCCTTGTTTACCGCCACCTCGTTTTCCCAGTCGTTCAGCAGCCAGTACTTGTATGTGTCGAACAACCCGACATACACGCGGAGCTGGTATTCCTGCGCCAGGTCCAGCAGTAGCTTCACCATGTCCACATGCGGTACAAGCGTGGTCTTCATGACCTCGCTCTTGTACATTGCCGAATCGCTCCAGCCCACGCGGATGAAGCAGATGTCGGTGATACCGTCCTTCTGGTAGCGGGCGAATTCGCGCCGCCATTCATTCACAGTCCAGTTGTTGCTTGGAATATCGCAGGATATTCCGTCGATGAAGGTTCCTGTAATTGGCTTGAAACTCATTTTTTCTCCATTTTAATTGTCAAAAACTTGTATATTTCCTGATGAAGCCATTCCCTTTTCAAAATTGTCACTTGGTGAAGTAAACACCAATGTCATTGGGGGGAAGACTCCCTGAAAACTCGCTTTGGAATTCCTTGCCGGTGCCGTACTCGTACAGTTTTTTGCCTGCGGGCAACTTGAATGTGGCTTTGAATGACCTTGGCGCCTTGGCAAAACTCATTATGGCAATAAGGTAATTTCCCCTGCCATCGCCCAGCACTTCGTACTCTGAAGAACCGAAGCCCCTTATAGTCAGCAGCTCGTTTGCCCTGATGCCTGACACGAAGAAGTCGTGATGGTCAGCCATGATTCTGCTGACTGCCGCGAATGAAGCGAAGGAGCGCCCGTCCAAGGTCGGGAAGTTGTAGATTAGAACGCCGGCTGTGCCGTCAGCCACGCTTCTCAGCATTCTTGCCTTGCTGATATAGTCTGGCGCAATTCTCGAAAAGAAATCGTATGGGTAGCAGACGATTCCAATCACCCAGGGAGTTTTCTTCAGGGCCGCTCTGGTCGCCTGCAGCTCATCCTCCTTGCGGCCATATCCAGTCATTGCCAGGTCTGTTTTGTCAGCCAGCATATTCCAGTCAATTCCGTAATGTTCCTTGGCACCCTCGCTTTGATATGCGCTATAGACCGAATATGTTACGCCTGGCAGTTCCTTGTGGAAAATCTCTCTGTGGAGACCTGATATGTCGGCCATGCGTTTTGTGACGTAATGTATCCATTGCTTTTTGTAGGATGCCTTGATTTTTTCGGGTGTCAGTCCCTGTTCGGGAACGTTTTCCTGACTTGCGAATGTCTTCAGGCAGGTGGGGCAATAGCACGCCAGATAGCTGGTTAAGGCTCTTGATTCGTAGTCCCAGTTTGCATGAGAGGGCTTATGCTGCCTTTGATGCCAATCCTTCAGACCGCCCGACAGGTAATCCTTGAATCTCTTGTCCTCAAGATATGCAGTTGAACAGATCTCGGTGGCAACGACTTTGCCTTTTTCATTGATTCTCCTTTGCTCTGGATGCTGTGCCAGATATGGCGCTATGTCGAAATTCCACGAGGCGAAGTTAAATAGGGCGAACTCCTTGACCTCTGGTACTTTGCCCTTTTCAGGCACTCTCGTCGCCTCATTGATGCCCATGTCAGCCATATAGCGGTATGTGGTTTTCAGGAGTTCACGGTCATCCAGGTTTTGAAGCCAGCCGGACCACATCTGTATCCTGAGGGGGAGCTTTGGCTGCTTGCCATTGGTTTCAGGCAAAAGGTGCACATTGATTTTGCTAGGCAGCTCTGCAATTCCATGTTCGGTGCTTCCTGCGTGGAAGTACAGTTCAGTCTCATCGCCCTTGAAATTGGCGGAGGCCGAGACCACAGCGACTATCATTTGATGGCCCTCGATCTTTTTCCCGATTGGGACTGCCCCCAACACACGTATGGCGTGCCTGCGCATGGTCTTTTTGCCGTATTTTACTTCGCCGATTTCGCGGGTTTCAAGATTGTAGTGCTTGTAGTAGCCTGAAGCGCCCAGGAAGGAAATGCCTTCGGGCAAATCCAAATAGAGCGTGTAGTCATTGAGGACGACGCCAGGGAAGCCCTTCGGCACCAGAATGATCTGCTGTATCTTCCCCCTTATGATGGAGATGCCATTGTGCCTCCAGTTCGGCCAGACTTCTGTGGTGTCCAGGTACAGTTTCAGTGCGTGCTTGCCTGTCTGCTGGTCTTTAAGCCAGCCAGCAGGGAATGGAATCTCGTAGCCGAAGGCCGAGAGCGACACCTTGGCCCCTTCCTTTGCATCGATCTTCAGTGTGTTCAGGCCGCTGTGCAGCATTGCCTTGCCCTTGACGGCGGCGCCGTTAAGTTCCAGGCTTGCCTTGTCCAGGCTCGCTTCCAGGAAAGTGGTCACCACCTCCTTTTTGTACATGGGTGACCTGTAGTATTCCCGCATGTCGGTGCTTCCCCTCACACCCCATGTGAATGTGAATGCTCCATTGTTCATGAGCTTGAAGTCATGCTTGCCCTTTGTGCTGGTCTTGGAAATGAATGTCTCCTCGTTGAAGACGTTTTTGGGGAAGTTGATTTGCGTGAACATCGTCAGTGGCGCATCGGTTTTCACAGTAGCTGTGATTTGATTGGGGCCAGGCACGAAATCGGGCATATTCTCCACTTTGACGCCAGGCACCCTGTCAATGAAATAAATGTCGCTCAATGTATCGATTATGTGAATGCCCTGCGGCACAATCTGATATGCGCTGGTTTCCTTGAATGCCTTCTCGAATCTGGCCGCTGTCATCTTCCATGGCTCATTGCCTTCTGGCTTGCCGCCAAGTTTGCTCCACGGCATCGCGATTTCCACATTCCAGTATCCGTTCTTGGCCTCCGTGTTCACATACACGGCGGTTTTCGCGTCCGATTCCCAACTGAAATCCCGTTTGGACCAGAACTCCTGGGCATCGTATGTGTCAATGGAGTCATTGAAGACGCCAGAGGCGCTCATGATTATGTCATACACTTTTCCTTTTGTCTTGGGATTGAACAGCAGGAATTCCACGCTGTCGTCCTTGTATATTGCATCGGAGGAATCATGCTTTGCATATTTCCTTTGGAAGTCACCTAATCTGTCCTCATAAGGATTTAGGGCCTTTTCCCTGCAGTGGAAGGAAACATAGATGTTCTCATCATCCCAAAGCAGACGCACGGAGGTTTGCTCATTGGCGTTCTGTGATGTGCTGTTGATCAGGAAATTGGTCAATTCTATGCTGTTCTTCCATGCCTCGTCCTCCAGTTTGCCGTCAATCACCGGAGTTCCTTTCCCGATGCAGACAAAACCACTCTGCATGTCAGCCATTTTGCCCAGTGGCTTCACATTGTCCAGCGTTGCATTGTCCAGTTGGTCTTGAGTTGTGATGATGATCTTGTCCACAAAACACTCCACGCTTGGGTCGCCAGTGCAATTCAAATAAACCTGCGACTGGGGAAGGCGGGCATCCACCGGACCGATTTTGATCCAGTTCCATGCATCCGAACTTGGAATGTTGGACTTCGTGGAGGCTGGGTATGTGCTCGGATACGACAGCAGCTGCATCGAGAAGCCTTTTTCACCCGTTCTCTTGACATGAGCGTAGTAGAACAAGGGCTTGCTGTTGGCGGGGACTGGCAGACGGCAGAGGTTGTACCAGCGCTTGCCCCATATTGCACTGCCATTCAATGCACCCTGGATTTTCTTTGACACGCCATTGCTGCCTGGAAAATCAGTGGCGCAGAACAGCTGCGGCGGCATGTCCGCCTCAGTCAATTCATCTGGCTTTGCCTCCTCCACCTGAAGATTGCGCACTTCAAAAGTGGCCTCCGATGCAGCGCTGACAAGCATCAATGTGACTTTGTGATAATGGGTCGCGTATGTGATGCTGACCTTGGTCCAGTTCTGCGAATCCAATGCCACTTTCTTCCCGTAGTACCATCCATAGCCGCCTGACAGATACGGTGATACCTGCCCTTCGCCGCGGACCTCCATGGTGTAGGTGACCTTCACATTCTCCTTCACGTCAAGAGGCGTTGTTATGCCAGAACCCGCCTTGTGGGTGGATACCACTAGGCTTCCCTCTGCGCCAGGCTTGAGTTCTGCCGCCTGGTATTTCGCCCAGTTTGGCGTGTGAGTGG
>JAFZZD010000323.1 GCA_017615955.1 Victivallales bacterium | reverse complement strand
TAGCCGCTTTGCGGCTTCAATTACCTACCCTCATGGGGAACAGAGCCAAGTAGAAAAATTAAACAATGGCGGAGAGAGTGGGATTTGAACCCACGGTAGGCAAAAGCCTACGACGGTTTTCGAAACCGTTGCCTTCGGCCACTCAGCCATCTCTCCATCATGCTTGTTAAATTGTCCGTAATATGGCATTGTCTCCTGAAAAAACAAGCTGGAAGACTGGAGATTGGTTATTTACGCCATTTTGTCTTGTTGCGGAATTGTTATGCCTCAAGGCTCTGGAATATCTTGAAGATTATGATAAATTAAGGTGATTTTAACATGTTTTCAAAGAGGTCATAAGGAGCAGTTGACTATATGCCTGTACAGCATAAGAAGAGTGAGACAGAGGCGTTCAAGGCCCAGGTCAGGAAGTTCAAGGAAGATTATCTGCATAATTTGCGCTACACGCTGGCCGCAGTTGAGGGGCAGGTCACGCCGTTGGTGAACTACATGGCAGTGTCCCTGGCGGTGCGGGACCAGATTGTGGACGCATGGCAGAACACAAACGAAAACTACATCGCCACCAACCAGAGGCAGGTGTACTATCTCTCGCTGGAATTCCTTATTGGCCGCTTGCTCTCCAACAATGTGATCAACCTGGGAGTGGAGGAGGTCTGCCGCGAGGCGTTGAAGGACACGCAGTACACCTGGGAGGAGACCAAGGACTATGAACTGGATGCCGGACTTGGCAATGGCGGCCTTGGCCGTCTTGCGGCCTGCTTCCTGGATTCACTAGCCACGCTGGACTTGCCCAGCATGGGATATGGCCTCCGCTACGACTATGGCATATTCCGCCAGAAAATCGTCAATGGCGCACAAATCGAGGAACCTGACAACTGGCTCAGGTATGGCTATCCATGGGAGTTCCGCCGTCCTGAAAGAGAGGTCTATGTGCAGTTTGGCGGCGAAGTCAAGGTGGTGGACAATGGTTGCCGGGAAGAATGGTGCTGGTTGCCACTTGACCGCGTGAAGGGTGTGCCCTACGATGTGCCCGTGGTGGGCTATGGCGCCAAGACCGTGAACACCCTGCGCCTGTGGTCCGCCATGTCGGACAATGAATTCGACCTGGAGAATTTCAACAAGGGTTCGTATGTGGATGCCGTGCAGTCCAGGGTGAAGGCGGAGAACCTTACCCGCGTCCTGTATCCCAATGACAACATCGACCAGGGCAAGGAGCTGCGTCTGCGTCAGCAGTACTTCTTTGTGGCATGCACAGTTCGCGATGTTCTTCGCCGCCATATCTCCCGGGGCAACAGCCTGCACAAACTGCCTGAAAAGGTGTTCTTCCAGTTGAACGACACGCATCCCACCCTGGTGATACCTGAATTGATGCGCCTGCTGGTGGACGAGGAGCATATCGACTGGGACGAGGCCTGGAACATCACGGTCTCCTGCGTGGGATATACCAACCACACAATCCTGCCTGAGGCACTTGAGAAGTGGACCTTGACGCGTTTCTCGCGCCTGCTGCCCCGCCACATCCAGATCATCTACGAGATCAACGGGCGTTTCCTGAAGCTGATCTCATATTGCTATCCAGGGGACATTGGCCGCCTGGCGCGTATGAGCATAATTGAGGAGAAGCCAGTCAAGGCGGTGCGCATGGCGCATCTTGCCCTGGTTGGATGCAGCAAGATCAACGGCGTGGCGGAAATACATTCGGACATATTGCGCACCCGCATATTCAGGGACTTCTCGGACCTGTGGCCAGAAAAATTCTGCAACATGACCAATGGCATCACCCAGCGCCGCTGGCTGCTGAACGCGAATCCCGCACTTGCCAGTCTGATTTCCGAGAATATAGGCGATGGCTGGATCACGGACTTGGCGCAGTTGAAGAAGCTGGAGGCCTTCCAGGATGATGATGACTTCATGACGCGCTTTGCGGACATCAAACGCCAGAACAAGATCGCGCTGGCGGAACTTATCCAGGACACGCTGGAGGTGGATGTGAATGTGGACAGCATCTTCGACGTGCAGATCAAGCGTCTCCACGAGTACAAGCGCCAGCTGCTGCTGGTGCTGTATGTGATCATGCTGTACAACAGGCTGATTGACAATCCGGATTTGGACATTGTGCCACGCACCTTCATCTTCTCCGGCAAGGCGGCGCCCGGCTATGCCACTGCGAAGCAGGTGATACGCCTGATACATGCCGTTGCCGAGGCGGTCAATTCCAATCCAGAGGTGCGCAACAAGCTGCGCGTTGTGTTCCTGCCTGACTATCGTGTCAGTCTGGCGGAGCGCATTATTCCCGCCGCCGATGTGAGCGAGCAGATTTCCCTGGCGGGCACCGAGGCGTCTGGAACTGGAAACATGAAGCTGATGCTTAACGGCGCAATCACACTTGGCACCCTGGACGGCGCCAATGTGGAGATTCGCCAGGAAGTGGGGCCGGAGAACATTTTCATCTTCGGCATGAACGCCCAGGAAGTCCAGGCCAGGCGCACGTCCTATTCGCCCAAGGAGGTCTATTACAATGACATTGAAATCCAGAGGGTGATCGACACCATCAAGAACAATGTGTTCAGCGTGCTCTCGCCTGGCACCTTTGATATTATAGTGAAGACGCTGCTGGACTTCGGAGACTACTATATGCAGCTCGCCGACTTGCGCAGCTATTCCGATGCGCAGGACAAGGTGGCGGCTCTGTACCGCGACCAGAAGGCATGGCGCAAGATGTCGCTTCTCAATGTGGCACGCGCAGGAAAGTTCACCTCCGACAGGACCATCCTGGAATACAGCAAGCAGGTCTGGAACCTAAAGCCCTGGAGGTAGTTTTCGCGGGGCTGAAGCCCCGCGCTCCGATAAGCCCCGCGCTCCAAGCGGCTACGCGCATTGCATAATGGACAAAAAGAAGCCATACGTATTCATTGACAGGGATGACACGCTGATATATGACGTGCCATATCTGAACGTGCCAGAAAAGGTGCGGCTTACGCCTGGCGCGGGGCGCACCTTGGCGCGTTTGAGGGCGAAGGGCTTCGGCATTATTGTGATCTCGAACCAGTCTGGCATAGGGCGCGGCAAAATTACCTTGGAGCAGCTGGAGGCCGTGAATGCCCGCATGAAGGAGCTGCTGGCGCAGGATGGTGGTGTGCTGGACGATATATTCTTCTGCCCCCATACGCCTGATGACAACTGCGACTGCCGCAAGCCCCGCACTGGCATGCTGGAGCAGGCCTGCGCTAAATATGAGGTTGATTTGCAACGCTCGGCGATGGTAGGCGATTCCCAGGCGGACATCGACATGGGCAAGGCATTCCACCTGAAGACGGTGCAGATACGCCTTGCTGGCCTGAACAAGCCGGACGTCAAGGCGGATTATTCCGCAGACAGCCTGGAGAATGCGTTTCCCTACCTTTGCGGATTGCTCTAATCCAGCACGAGAATGTATTGCGATTTCCCGCGCAGGTAGGCTGGCATGTCGCGGTGGTGTTCTGGCAATTCCCAGTCGTCGGGAATGGTGGTTTTCTTTGCGCCCTCTGCCAGGAAGGTTCCCTGGATGTCAAAGTCGCAGAGTATTATGTCTGGAGCCAGTGCCTTTAGCATTTCGGGAAAGGCGCCTTCAAGGCTGAAGGCATTTTGCTCGCTCTCGTTGAATGCGTCCCATGGTTTGTTCAGGACCAGAGGTGTGCTGTAGTTGAAGTGCACGGCTATGCTTCGTGGCAATTCCAGTGGAATAAGTCCCTCGCGGCGGCATTTGCGAACATTCCGTATTATTGCGCTGCGGTTCTTTTCGCAGATATAGCTTGCAAGCAATTCCTTCAGAATGGGATTGAAGCGCTGGAAATACTCCCAATTGGGGCTGCGTCTGAAATAACCGTTGCATACGCCCAGGTACTGGTTGGTTTCCCAGGGCCTGGGCACTGGCAGAAACATCGTGGAGTAGTCTGTCTCCGATTCACGGAAGCGGTTGGCCCCTGCTGTTGCCTCGTTTAAAGAGGGTGCCCTGCCCAAGGTCAGTATTCTGATATCGGAGTAAAGGTATTCTTTGAGGTTCCCGAAAAAGAGGATTGGCAGTTCGCCCATGACATGCTCGGCAAAGGGACTGCTCTTTGCTGCGCGGTAAAGCTCAAACGCGCGAAGCGAGAGTTTATTGAAGAAATTGGAGGCAAGCTTGTTTTCAGGCGGTGCCTTGAGAAGCGCACATTCAATTGACCCTTGCGGTTCACGCTCCACGCTGAACCACTTGAAGTTGATGGCATTCATCTTGTACTTGAGCCACCAGATTAGGCGAGGCGTCCATTCCTTTTCCATGACCTCGTTTCGTGGCACATTTAGGTCTGCCTTTTCCGACGCTATGCGCAATCCAGCTCGCAGACCAGCGATCGCGGCGTTTTTCAATTCATCGACGTAAGCCTCGACCGTGTAGGCATATTGGCTAAAAAAAAGGGGGGAGGAATTTGTCATTTCTTTTCTTGGCAAGATATTTGTCAATAAATACCGCGCAGTTATTTAGAATGGCATCTTTTG
>JAFZZD010000322.1 GCA_017615955.1 Victivallales bacterium | reverse complement strand
TATCATTATGGAAAAACTGATATTGCTGCCAAAGAAGCCAGGTTTCCTGGAAGAGGTTGCTGCTGAATTCAACCTTTATTGGAAGAAGATGACTGGTGCCTCTCTTCAGATGGCCAATGCCCCTGCCAAGAAACATGAATTGATTGTCTTCGGTACTGATGCGGAAAATCCGCTTGTGCATCGCATGATGCTTTCTGGCGTTTTGCCAGAACTATCGCTGCGAAAGGGAATGGACGAGTATCGCCTGCATTCATTCCAGCAGGGCTCGCAAAATGGACTGCTTATCATGGCAGGTAGTGTCCGTGCCTATTTCTATGCAGTTTACGATTTCTTTGAGAGGAATGGCTGCCGCTATTTCTGGGATGGTGACCGCATTCCCCACAGAAAAGCGATTGAATTGACAGGATACGAAATTTATGAGACTCCTTCATTCAGTTATCGTGGCATACGTTATTTCGCACATCGTGGTCTGCACCGTTTCCAGGCAGAGCATTGGAGTTTTGACGATTGGAGGCATGAGATTGACTGGGCATTGAAGAAGCACCTCAATCTGGTGTGCATACGGACTGGTGTCGAGGATTTGTTCCAGAGGGCCTTCCCCGATGTGGTCAAATATCCCAAGTTCGGAGAAAAGGCACCAGAATGGCAGAGAAACAGCCATTTGGATAGAACACCTTTCTGGAAACTGGAGTTCCGTGGCAAGATGCTTGAACAAGTCTATTCCTACGCCAAATCCCGTGGCCTGCTGCTGCCAACCGACTGTGGCACCTTGACGCACTGGTACAGTTTCACTCCGCCAGAATTCCTTGACAAAGTCAAGCCAGGCTTCATTCCAGAGCAGGTGCGTTATAAGGGCCGTCCCGAAGGACGAGTCTGGGATGTGGACAAGCCACAGAACATGGCGAACTATTGGAAATTGAGCGAGGTGCAGTTGAAGGAATACGGCACTTCCGAACTTTTCCATACCATAGGACTTGCGGAACGGCACTGTTTTCCAGAGCATCGCAGAAACCATTATTACAAGAAATATGTGTTCGGCAAAATCGAGGAGCAATTGCGTCGCCATTACCCAAATGCGCCACTCCTTTTTTCCACATGGGATTTCATCACTACATGGAACAGGAAAGAAATACGGGATTTTGTGAATGGGCTGAATCCTGACAACACGCTTCTGCTGGATTATACATCGGACATCTACAGGGAGGACAACAACTTCCTGAATTGGGACATCGTCGGAAAGTTCCCATGGATATATGGCATCTTCCACGCATACGAGGCCTCAAGTGAAATACGTGGAGATTATGACAACATTGCCAGGCGTTTCCCTGTCGCCGCCGCCGATCCAATGTGCAAGGGAATGGTGTTCTGGCCTGAAACATCCCATTCGGACACACTGAAACTGGAGTATTTCAGCCATCTAGCGTGGACCAGAAAGGCCATTGACATTGAGGACTTCATTCCTGTATTCTGCGCAAACAGATACTCCAAGGCGACTGCCAGAAAGATGGAGGCGATTTGGCTGTCGGCCTTGCCCTTGATCAATGCGGCACTTTGGGGAGAGGCTGGCCCGATGGCAGGAGAACCCATCCGCGAGGTGTATCCTGCAATGTATTTCCAACTTCTGAACAGAGGCTCCTATTGCTGGAGCCTTGGCGAACTTGACGAGGAACGACAGGAATTCCACCGCCATACTGTAAAGATGCTTTCTCCTTTGCTGCATAATGCAACTGATATGCTGAAAAAACTCTCTGCCATTGACTCCAAGGATGAATACCTGTGTCGGGACTGCCTGGATTTGACGAGAACAATTGCAATACGAGTGCTTGATTACGCCTTGGCCTCATTCGCTTTAAGGTTGGAGACGTGGCAGTTGTATCCCATCCAGGAAAATGCCAGCACTTTGCGCGCTTTGGTGAAGGACATCACACGGATTTCCAGCCTCTTCACGGCGATATTGTCCGCTTCGGAGGAATATTCGCTGTATTATACCATGGAAGGATTGAAGAAGGTTTCCAAAGTTAATCCTGTGTTTGAGGAGACCTTCAAGCGTAATGCCGTCAGTCCCTACTGCCGTTCCTTTGTCGCTGAAGTTGCGGCATATTGCTACGAGCAGGAATGGCAGTATATTGCGGAAAAAGCTGAACACTGCCTGGCGGAGAACGACACCCGTCCCTGGCGTGGCATGCTCACTGAATTTGAGGAGGCTGACAGGAACATAACCGAGGCATTTGCCTTGCGCTCACTGGCGGAGATGCGCCCCGATGTCACCTCGGCCAGGAGACGGTTGCCTTCAACTTTGAACGAATTGGCGCGGATTGTCTCAAACCTGGCTGACAAGGAAGTGCCTTATGTAATTTTCTGAAAAAGGAGAATGATTTATGCACCTTGACTTTCATGCACATTGCAACTCGGATGACCCGGATCTGCTTAGGGCCTACGTGGAGAACTGTGAGCGGAACGAGACCATAGCCGCATTGTCGGGCGGTCTGCATTATGGCGGGCATGACTTTGTCCCCAACGAGGAGGTTGTTCGCATCTGCAAACAATATCCTCATAATCTGGTGCCCTTGGCGAAGATAGACTTGTGGGACACGCCGCCTGACCCAGCCGAAGCAAGGCGCTATGCCGACATGGGTGTGAAGGGCTTCAAATTCATCTACCCATATTATACATACGACCATGAAAGCTATTTTCCTCTGTATGAGGAGATAGAGAAGCTGGGGCTGCCAGTGCTGTTCCACACTGGCGGCTACCGCCCCAGCGCGGCGGACATTCGCTTCAGGCGTCCCATGGTGAAGAACATGGCGCCCATAAACCTGGACTGCATCGCTCGCTCATTCCAGAATCTGCATATCGTCATGGCGCATCTGGGCACGGAGTTTTTCAGGGACATTGCCGTCAATCTGGTGAAGCTGCACAAGAACCTGTATTTCGATTTGGCGGGCAGCGGCGCGTTTCTGAGCATCGGCGCGGATGAACTGCTGTCATACGCACGTTCCAAGGTGTGCCCAGGCATGGCCACGTCCGAGGCATTCATCGGCAAGATGGTGCTGGGTTCTGACTCCTACATAACAATGCCATTTATACAGAGCCAGGCAGTCAACGCCTACCAGCAGACGCTTTTCCGCTGCTGCGTCTCCCCAGAAGTCACGCACAAGGTCCTTGGCGGCACAGTGGCCTCCTGGATGGGAATTGACCTGCCTGCAACAAGCAATGTCAATGGCTTGACAACACCTTGGGACAGAACGCAAATATAATAAACTACCTCAGTTAATATACATAATGATATTACCAGGCTATTGCTGCTTCTCCTTTGTCCAAGAGAAGTTGGTTCACAGTTGAGAAAAGGCGGCATCCGAAGAAGCCTCTGTATGCGGACAGTGGCGAGGGATGGGCTGCCTGGAAGATGATGTGGCGCGAAGCGTCGATCTCGTCCTTGAAGCGTTGTGCATCGCTGCCCAGCAGGATGAATGCGCAGCAGTGTTTTCTTGCGGAAACAGTCCTTATCACGGCGCGTATGAAGGGTTCCCATCCCAGTTTGCGATGGGAGGCGGCCTGGTGAGCGCGGACGGTCAGTGCGGTGTTCAGCAGGAGCACACCCGTCTCCGCCCAGTCCAGGAGCATGCTTGAGGCGGGCGCCGGCTTGCCAAGGTCACTTTCATATTCCTTGAATATATTACGCAACGATGGTGGAATCTTGACATAGTCAGGCACGGCAAAGGCAATGCCGACTGCCTGTTCCGGCTCATGATATGGATCCTGCCCGAGCCAGACTGCGCGGACATTGTCAAGCGGTGTGCGCCTGAATGCCTCGAATAGCAGGTCCTTTGGGGGGTATATGCTGGCTCCTGTCGCGTATTCGGCTGCAAGTGCCTGGTTCAAGGACGAGGCGTCGAAATCTTGCAGTGCCTCTGCCCAATCAGGAGGTAGCCATTCGGGAATATGCGGGATGTCCGGTGTCATTTTTCTATGATAAAGATGCCGTACAAATCATCATCCTCTTTGCCAAAGGTAAGGGAGAAGGACTGTATGCATTTTTCGGGTTGTTTTCTTGAAATGACTACGTTTCCATGCAATTCATTGCCTTTTGGCAAGCCGCCGATTTCATTCCATGGGATGAAGCATTCCATGAGCCAGTTGCCGTCTTTGGTATTGGAGGCGCATGCGCATTTGGAATTATGGTTTACGGTGATATTTTCCACCATGTTCTCGTATGACGAATATCCCGAGAAGATCTGTCCCGTTGCATCAAAGGCCAGATGGTGGTGTCCTGCGTCCTTCAAGTTCATTTTCACCATGATTTCCAGAGAGCAGTTGTTCCATACTGCGTATTCCTTCTTTACTAGTGGCATCCCTTGTGACCTCAGGAGAATATAGATGCCGTCCCCGCAATTCATCATGCGGATAGAAGTGGGGCATTTGCCTGGGCTTGGGCTGAATGGCGCGTCCTTCAGTGTGATTTCCCGTGCCTGCTCCCAGATGTCGTCCACAATTCCATCGATGACTGGCTTGCTTGCGCTAGGTTTTACATTGTATTCGGGGCGTTTGAAAATTGACAGTGCCCTTGCTTCGATGAAGGTCTTGCTCCAGTATCGTTTAAATAGCTGAAGCCTCTTTGCCTCAAGGGAATCTGGTTCAACAGTCTTGTCCGCTTTTTGCAAGAGTGCCTCAAGTTTGTCCAACGTGTCCTTGCCGAATGCCTGGTCTATTGGCGTACCCAGGACATTTTTCTCGTATTGCTGGCATACTGTGTTATAGAATGCCTCCACGCATGGAGCGGCATTGCCGTACAGCAGTTCCCACATTTCCTTGAGGGCGGCCTCCACATTGAAATTGGGGTTCCATAGGCAGCGCCACACCAGGTAGTAGTTGTAGAACAGTTCCCACTCGTGGCTTCCATTGTAGTCGAAAACCATCTCCTCCCTGCCCAGGTATGGAGAAAGCGCCTGCGCTATCCTGCCCAGGTATTTGCCGGATACTGCTCGTGCCCAGCGGTTGTGAAATATGTTTGGGTTTAACATCCAGACTGCGGCAATTGGCCGCCTTCCCAGCATTTCGTAATAGTCCTGCATCAAACTGCGCCATTTCTTGACAACGGCCTCGTCAACAGCCTTTTCTGGCAGATCATGCAATGACAGGCATAAGTCGATGTTGTCAGGGTATTTTTGGTATTCTGGCATGGTCGGGGGAAGAAAATAGTTGCTGTATGGAGTGACGATAAGGCGGCGTCCTGGATACGCCTCGTTCAGTTTCCTTGCAAAATGGAAGGTGAAACGAGCATGGACATTGGACAATTCCTGCAGGGGATTGCCCCTGAGTTCATCCGGGATAAGATGGTATTCCCGTATGGGGCCGCTGTCCATATCGTGCATCACCGTGTAGCATTGCCCAAATGTGATATAATTGAGGTTGGCCTGGAAATTCATCCATACTGACTGGTCTTTCCCATTGCTGTTGAAGTGCTCGTTCAATTCCTTCAGCAGCAGGTCCACCAGATCCAGGTTGGAAGTGTCCATATAGTTTCCAATATGCTTTTTAGTGTTGTAGTATAGGTGCCCGTTGCCGTCCCTGTAATGTATGGTATCCAGTTCATTGGGGTGTTTCTTGCCCAGCAATTCGACTGCGGGGGCCTGTCCAGCCCAGAACCCGTCTCCTCTGGCCAGTCTGTAGCGTGCTTCCCAGTCCTCGTTTTGTGATGCTTGCATTTCTGGATAGAAGCTGCTTTTGTCCTGTGCCCTGGCGATGGTGTGGCTGAACCGGTTGATGAAGTGTGGGGCGTCCTTGTATTCCAATATAGTTATTGACACATCATTGTGTTTCGGATAGATCGTTCCAATTCCAGGGAAGTAGTATCTTACGCCTAGCACTCGTTCGACAAAGTCGTATGCACCGTTCAATGTTCCATTGTAGCGAATGCGCGCCCAATCGTAGGGACTATAGCTGTCAGGCACGAATGAACCGTCATATCCGGCGATGACTATGACAGTGCTGGTGGCGCGCACGATGAAGCCCTGCCTGGGCATCTGCGAAGTGTCAACATTCAGTCTTCTTGTTATGGCATTGTCTCCAATGGACATGACAACAGAAAAGTCATCCAGTTGTGTGTCATCTGGCTGGAATACCTTCACGTCTGCTCCAGTGCAGTTCTTGAACGCCTCCTGTATTACTTTGACTGCCTTTGTCACTGATTGCCTTTTTTCCTGGATGCCCTTTTCCATTTCCAGGTCTGCCGCAATGGCGAAATTGGGCTTTCCGCCTGTCACAAGGTAGGTTGTATTGTAGTCGCCAAATGTAATGGCATTTACTGGTGTAAGGGAAGGAATGTTTATGGTGTCCTTTTCAAGGCATGTCGCCTCAAGGCAGAATAATATGATAAAAGCGAACAGCGTCGGTCTCATTGTTGCGTAATCATTGTAAATTGAATCAGAATCAACGTACTTTAACAGAAAAGCAACTTTTGTAAAGCAGAAATGATTCATTCTTGTAAAGTATGCTCCTTGCGTTAAATTTACGCAACTTTTGTTGTATGTAGAAACATCGGGTAATTCAAGGAGAAAGGAAAATGGACGAAAGCAAATGGAGAATAGAGACAAAGGCAGTGCAGTCTGGCTATACCCCGGAGAACGGCGGTCCCCGCGTAGTGCCGATCGCGCAGAGCACGACCTATAAATACAACGATGTGCAGAGCGTGGCGGATTTGTTTGACCTGAAGAGGGCTGGCTTCTTCTACACCAGGCTGGCCAATCCCACTGTGGACTGCTTTGAGCGCAAAATCGCCGCACTGGAAGGCGGCGTGGCCGCAGTCGCCACCAGTTCTGGCCAGAATGCCAACGCATTCTCAATCCTCAACATCGCGCAGTGCGGCGACCACATCGTGTCAACCGCCACACTGTACGGCGGAACTGTGTCCCTGTTCTCCAACACCCTGAAGAAAATGGGCATCACATTCACATTCATTTCCCCAGAGGCAAGCGAGGAGGAGATACAAGCTGCAATACAGGACAACACAAAGGCAATCTTTTCGGAGGTTCTGGCAAATCCAGCTTTGACTGTGCTGGACATTGAGAAGTTCGCAAAGGTGGCCCATAAGAACGGACTGCCTCTGATTGTGGACAATACATTCCCAACGCCCTTCATCTGCCGTCCATTCGAATGGGGAGCGGACATTGTGACCCATTCCACCACCAAGTACATTGACGGGCATGCCACCAGCGTGGGCGGAATGATTGTGGAAAAGGGCGGCTTCCCATGGGACAACGGAAAGTTCCCTGGTCTTGTGGAACCAGACGAAAGCTACCACGGCTTGATTTATTTCAAGAATTTCCAGCCGGCTCCATATTCCGCCAAGATGAGGGCTCAGTGGATTCGCGACATGGGTTCCCCCATGATGCCGTTCAACGCCTTCATGTCCATGGTTGGATGCGAGACTTTGCATCTGCGCATGGAGCGCCACAGCAGCAATGCCCTGGCATTGGCGAAGCATCTTGAAAAGCATCCGATGGTGAAGTGGGTGACATATCCTGGCCTGGAATCCAGCCCTGACTACGCCTTGGCGCAAAAGTACCTGAATGGAATGTGCAGCGGCGTCCTTTGCTTTGGCGTGAAGGGCGGTGTGAAGGCGGGCGAGATTGCCATGAACAGCCTGAAGATCGCCGCCATCGCAGTGCATGTTGCTGATTTGCGCACATGTGTC
>JAFZZD010000321.1 GCA_017615955.1 Victivallales bacterium | reverse complement strand
CCTCCTCCGGATGCACCCCGTGCGGAATGCCGCGCCCGTCATCGGCCACGCTCACCGAACCGTCCGCGTGCAGCGTCACGGCAATGTGGCTGCACTGGCCGGCGAGCGCCTCGTCAGCGGCGTTGTCTATCACCTCCTGCAGAATGTGCAGCGGCGTCTCCGTGCTGGTGTACATGCCCGGGCGCTGGCGCACAGGCTCCAGCCCCTTGAGCACCTTGATGGAATCTTCCGCGTAGCGTGTGGATGTTTTGGTGGCTGACATAAAGATACTACCTATGTTTAGCTATGCTTGCCGGCTTATGTTGGCGGCGATGCGAGTATACCCTTGAACTAACTGCAAGCAGGCGATACCATGTGATGTGCGTCCGCAATTTACAGCCAGCCAAGCTCCTTCAATAACAAATAAAAGAGCGTCAAAAGGATGACCGCTACCGCACTCGCCCAAGAAACATAATCCAGTGTTCTGATTTTTTGCGCGAGTTCGCTGTTTGGAGGTGCCGCAAAATCATCTATATTTTTAACAACCTTGCGGGGGCTGTATCCCTTTTTTGTTCCCTTGACCCGAAAGTATAACCTTTTGGCCAGCAAATCAAGAAAAAACAGCACAACAAATTGGTTGAGCATAAGCAACAAAATAACGATTAGAAGCAGGCTTTTCATGAATGTACACCCATAGATATTCTCACGCGCTGGGCTGTTTTCACCGATTGGACACTCCCGCACTTTCAAGAAGCGCGCCACACCTCACCTGCCCGCCACTCGTGGCGGAACAGGCGCTGCTGGCTTGTTGCCTCAAGCATGGGCAGCAGAAACGCGCGCACCCGCGCAACAGCCTCGCACAAAGGTAGCACATCCAGCGCGTTTTTCTTGAGGAAGGCGTCCCATTGGCGCACCTTGACAGGGTTGGCGGCGAATTCTTCCTTCAGCCCCTCCGGGATTCCATCTGGCAGGCTTTCCCCCATGCGCGCAAGCGTTGACTGTACCGCCTGCTGCAAGGTGGCGCCGTCAAAATCGGTACGGCGGGAAAGCATCAAAATATCATAATAGTCCTTCATTCTGCTATTGAGATTGCCGCGCTGGAGCATGGCGCAAAACTTTTCCGCAACAACCGTATAGCGCGTATAGGCTTTCAACTGTAGCCCGGGGACATCTTCAAGAATGGTCGGGAACGTTACATCTTCGGGGTCAGGAAAGACGCTGTCCCCGAATCCAACATCAATCTGGACGCGGCATTGCGCCCGGTCAAGCTCCCCCGTCAATGTCACCCTGACACCCGCATACCCCATTTGCTTGCGTATGCGCGAAGTGCGGACGCTGGCAGCATCAAAAACAATGCCGTCGGCACATTCCATTGCACACACTTCGGCAAACAGGTTTTGCAGATATTGCGTGTCAGTGTTTCCCACACCAAGCAGGTCTGCATCGCGCGTAGGCCGGTGCGACTGCGCAAACCACACATCAAAAAGCAGGGCGCCCTTGAGCACAAAGGCGTCCCGGTATTTTGAGATGCTGAGGCGATACAGGATGCGTTCGATGGCGTAGCGCGTCAGCAGCAGGGTGAAGTTGATGTCCTGCTCCTTTGCATGCACGAGCAGGCGGGCGCGTAT
>JAFZZD010000320.1 GCA_017615955.1 Victivallales bacterium | reverse complement strand
GGCAATGATTTGTCCATGGATTCCAAACGATAGCTCGCCCTGGCGTCGCAACGCTTCAGCAACTTGCTCCTGAAATTCACAATCTGGCCGTTCACCCGCAGCGCGATAGGTCTAGACAATAGTTCTTTTTTCTGGGAGACAAAGCTGGAAATCAATCCACTGCCACCAAATGTGCACTTGCGCCCCCAGCACTCGAACACGTTATTCCTGCCCTTGACAGGCGTCCACGGCGGCAACGCCTTGTCCTCGTCCTCCAAGCCATATTTCGTGTCTTTCCAGGGCCCACCGTTCTTGTAGTAGCCAAATTCTTCCTGGCTGTTGATTATCTCCTTTCCGTCGGGCGCAGTCACTTGGAACTTCACATCATAAACAGAACCTGGCGTGAGCTTGGAAACATCAATCCTGCCGTATGTGACGGACGAGTCGTCTGGTATCTCCACTGTCTGCTCATATTCAGTGGAGCCATCCTTCTTCACAAAGGCCGCGTGCAGTTTGTGCCGCCCTGAATTGAGGGAGTTGTTCTTGTAAACAAAGACCATCTGGTCCTTGGGTATGTCGGTGTAGATGTAGCTGTGGGTAAGCGCAATAGAATTATGATAGTCAATGGAATTGTGGTATAGCAAACCCAACTTCTTCGATATCACGCTGATTTCCAATGTCCTGTCCAAAGGCAGATTGCGTGTGCACTTCTCCGTGAACTCGCCACCTTGTGCAAGTTTGAAGTCCTTTGAATAGATGAAGGGCTTAAATGTGTCCATCGCCTCCATCTTCCAGGTAATATCGTCATCCTGTTGCGCCTTGACATGCAGTGCGCAGTTCAGTTTGCCAGAATTAAGCTGCCCAAATCCCGTCACATCCATCTGCGGCGCATTCTTCTGGAACTTCAACTGGGCGAAATAGGTTTTGTCCCCATAAGAGCCATTTACGCATGGTGATATCTGCGTCAATTCACTGACGCCGACAAATGTGCGGCAGATGTTAATGCGCAGGCTCTTGCCTTCCTCGGGAACCATGCCAAAGTTGCTCCAGGGAATCGCCGCCTCAAAATGCCATTTGCCATTGACAGTGCGACTCTTGAATACAGCGCCCTGGCTGTTCCAGTTCACATCGCCGTCCTTTGAATCATAGAAGCCAGTCCCTGAATTGAAGATGAACTGGTATATGCCAGGCTTGCCATAAATGTCCGCAATGTACAGTTCAATGCTGTCATCCGTGTATGGCGTGCTGTCCAGCCCCGCCTGCGTGGTAATCAAGGCCTTGTCTGACACCATTCCAATATAGAGGTTCTTCTCGTCGTATGCCAGATGCCAGGTGCTCTGTATTGATGAATAGTAGTTCTTCTTCGTAGAGCGGAAACCATTGCCGCGCAGTGAATATTCCCCCTCCTTAATCTCGCCATCCACATTTGCGCTGCGCGGTGCTGCGGCGAACTCCAGAGGTGCGCCGCTGACGCCGTTCTGCGCCAGGCGCATATACTCCGCCTGCATCTGGGCGGATGTCAGCCGCTTTCCATTGTAAATGCGTATGTCGTCAACCGTGGTAATTCCAGGATTGCCTATCCAATGTTCGCCCAGGATAATCGTATTGAAATCAGCAGGCATGATCTTGTTCAATGGAATAAGCGCACGGCTCACGCCGTCAATATGCAGTTCCAACGTTTTTTCGTCATAAGCGAAACATAGGTGATGCCATTGCCCCTTCTTCCAGTTGCGGGCGGGGAATTTTGCAAAAGTCGAAGGCACTTTGTTGCCAAGATGACCGTAATACACCGCCACATCCTGGCTAGGTGTCTTGTACAGGAAGATACGCTGCCCAGCGCCATCGGCACAGAAGAAGGTGTGGTACTCCTTATCCGTCCCCTCCCAGTCATCTGGGCGCACCCATAAGCTCACTGTACCAGCAAGCCTGCTCAATGCGGGAGAAGGCGTGTACTTGACTTTGTAAACACTCTTTCCGTCAAGCTTGCCAATAAGCAACCCCTTTCCTTCCAACGAGGGCACAAGCAATGCCTCCTCGCTCATCTTCCCAGCAGGCATAATCGTCCCCTTCATGCCAATGGGGTCGCGGAATCCCTCCAGCACCGTGCCGTTTGCCCCCGTGCCACCAAAGTCAGCCTGTATTCCCCTGTTGAACGACATGTAAATGTCAGGGTCTGCGCAAAGCGCTGCCATTGTGCAAACCAGCAAAAATAGTGCCGTCTTCTTCCACATAAAAACTTCTCCTCTTTCATTCAAACAATGCAAATATAGAATCACGCCCTTCCAACTTAACATTGATGCGGCCATTTTCAATCCTGCATTGTCTGCCATTGTATATGTCCTTACCATTCATATTCTGGAACGCAGCCAGTTTCCGCTCATCCAACTGCACCTGGAATTCCCGTGTCACATCCGTGTCGTTGAGCACCACCAGGAACAACTTGCCACCATTGGTGTAAGCGGAGGCCATCACACGTAGATGCTCTGGAATGCACACAACAGGCTTGCTCTTCTGGAAATAGCCATAGAATATGACATTCTCCCAGCCGAACTTGTCCAATGCGTCACAGAGTTTCTCAACATGCCCCTCGCCCTTGGGCGGCAGCTTTTCATTGGCCATCCAGAAATCCATTATCGGGTACATTTTGTGCAGCTGCAAATATGCCAGGAAATGGCGCAGCGGCTTGTCCCATTCTGGTTTCATGGGATTGTAAGACGAGACATTCTCTGGATTGTAGCCCTGAAGTCCACGCAGAAATTCCGGTATCAGGGAGAACGAATGCTCACCCACGCGGGAGGCGTATGCAATTCGCATAAGTTCTGGATACAAAACATCGTAGTACGCACCATGCTTTGCGAGGTAGCGGTCATACATTTCGCCCGCGATGCAAAGGTCGAAGAATGCGTCGGTAGGCGTTCTGGAAAGATATATATGACCATAGAAGATAGCCTCAGGACGCGCCCTCTTCAGCATCCTGTATGTTCGTATGTAGTAGTCCCTGAGCATATAGATGTCATTGTCCTGCTGCACATCGCCGAATTCGTCCTTCCATGCGCAACCATGCAGGGTGTTACCGCAGGCACGCGGCCACCCTAAATCAAAATAAAACCCTGCGTTGCAGAAGTTGTGTTCATGAGGGGTAAGAACGGTTTGTACGCACGACTTCTGCATGTCTAAATGGGACTGGTCGTTCAAGCAGGTCCAGGTCCAGCTGTTTTGATGACGGAATACCCCAGGTGCAATGCTATATGCACCAAGAGGCGGCGGCGGATTTGTCCACATTGTAGCATAGTAATGCCATCCTGGAGACAGGACAGAAGCACCCTTGGGCGTCAGGTAGGCGTAGTACTGCATCTTGTCCAATGGAGTTCTCTTGTCATCCCTGATGCGGTTCTGTATCCATCTTGCCCAATTACAAAGATAACCAGGCTGTAGATAGCTGAAATATTCTCCCGTTATTGATTCATGAACAATATTGTGCCTTTCCATTAGACGCTCCGTGCCCTTTTTCTTTGGCTTGACAGGCGTGCCGTCCAAATAGAATGTAAGTTTTCTCTTGCCGCTGATTTTTATAGGCGTGTCAATCATATTCATGGTGAGCAAAACCGTTTTTTCATCCAAGTCAATAGCCATGGATTTGCCCTTGTCCTTGATGCGCCAGCCCCGCTTGCTCTGGGTACCGCCCATAAGACCAAGTTCATCGCCACCGCACCACCAGAATGGCTCCTGCACGAAGTTATTGTCATAATGGGGCTTTGGATTGTCCCTGAAGCTGATCTTCTCAAAAATACTGCCGCAGTCGTCAAATGCGTCTGCATGCTCCCTGTCCATGGGAATCTTCAATTGCAGCGTCTGGTAGTCCCCACCGTCCAGTTCGACCTCAAAATACATCATTCCGTCAAATTCGGCACGGACTTTCACCTCAATGGGCAATGCGCCAGTGGACTTGAGAGTATATAGCGCACGTGCGTCGCAAACGCTGTCCAATTTGGCTTTGAACTGTACAGGACTGCCGTTGGCGACCAACGCGATTGGGCCTGTCAGCAGCTCCTTGCCCTGGCTGATGAAACTGGAAATGAGACCAGCCCCTCCAAAACGGCATTCACGGCCCCAGCACTGGAACACATCATCCCTGGGGGCCTTGACAGGTAGCCATGGCGGCAGGGCGGCGTCCACATTCTCAATGCCATATTTAGTCCCCGTCCATGGACCGCCATTCTTGTAGTATCCATACTCCTCCTGGCTGTTGATAATCTCTTTGCCGTCAGGGGCAGTCACCTGGAATTTTACGTCATACACAGTTCCTGGCGTCAGCTTTGACACGTCTATTATGCCGTATGTTGTTGAGGAATCGTCTGGTATCTCCACAGTCACATCGTGTTCTACACTTCCATCCTTCCTAACAAACGCCGCATGCAACTTATGCCTTCCAGAACCAAGTGAATTGTTCCTGTACACAAACACCAGCTTGTCTTTTGGTATGTCTGTGTAGATATAGCAGTGCACAAGCGCAATTGCATTGTGGTAGTCAATCGAGTTGTGGTAGAGCATGCCGTGCTTCTTCGAAAGCACCATTATGTCAAGAAATCTATCCTGTGGAAGCACCCTAGAACATTTCTCCGTGAACTCGGTGTTTTTTGCAATCTTGAATTCCTTTGAGTAAATGAAGGGCTTGTAATTGTCCATTGCCTCCATCTTCCATGTTATGATATCGTCTTCGTCGGACTTGACATGAAGTGCGCAGTCCAGCTTGGAAGCATTGAGCTGCCCAAAGCCAGTGACATCAATCTGTGGTATATCATGCCTTAGCATAAGCTGCGCAAAACGTGTGTTGTCAGCATAGGACTTGCCACTTGGTGCAATCTGGGTGAACTCCCCCGCGTCGACAAATGTTCTGCATATATTCAGCTTCAATGCCTTTCCATCCTCGGGCTTCACTCCAAAGTTTGCCCATGGGAACGCCGCCTCAAAGTGCCATTTGCCATCGACTATCCTGCTTTTGAATACAACGCCCTTGCTGTTCCAGTTTATGTCATCGTCCTTTGAATCATAAAACCCCGTGCCAGAGTTGAAAACGAACTGGAACATGCCAGGCTTGCCGTAGATGTCCGACAAGTAAAGCTCCACACTGTCGTCCGAATAAGGTGCGCTGTCCTTTCCAGACTGCGTGGTCACAGTGGCCTTGTCGGAAATCACACCCAGGTAGAGGTTCTGCTCATCGTATGCAATATGCCATTTGCTCTGCATTGTGGAGTAATAGTTCTCCTTGGTGGAACGGAATCCATTGCCGCTGATGGAGTATTCGTTGGCCTTGATTTCGCCGTCCACAATGGCGGTACGTGGCGATGCGCAGATTTCCATGGGTGCTCCACTTATTCCGTTCTTTGCCAAACGTTCGTATTCAGCCTTCATCTCGGTTGACTTGAGACGAACTCCGTTGTATATGCGCAGGTCATCCACTGTGCTTATGCCAGGATTGCCAATCCAATGCTCGCCTAGAGTTATTGTATTGAAATCCTCAGGCATGAGTTTCACCATTGGAACCAGCGCACGGGAAACACCGTCTATGTAAAGCTCCAATGTCTTTTCATCGTAAGCAAAGCACAGGTGATGCCACTGTCCTTTCTTCCAGTTGCGTACTGGAAACCTCGCATATGTAGGAGACTGCTTCTTGGACAAATCACCATAGTAAACAGCCATGTCATCATTGGGCGTTTTGTAAAGGAATATGCGATATGTGGAGCTTTCAGCTGCAAAGAAGGTATGGTACTCGCCATCTGCCCCCTTCCAGTCATCAGGGCGCACCCAAAGGCTCACTGTCCCCGCCAACCTGCTCAATGAAGGCAAGGGCTTGTACATTATCTTGTAAATATTGCCATCCTCTAGTTTGCCTATGCGAACGCCTTTTCCCTCAATTGAGGGAACCAGAAGCGCCTCTTCCTTCAGCTTGCCAGCTGTAAGCATGGCGCCCTTCATGCCTATTGGCTCTGTGAACCCCTCCAGCACAGTGCCCGTGTTCCCAGTGCCACCAAAGTCGGCCTGCAAGCCCCTGTTGAACGAAATATACACGTCTGGCTCGACACAGTAAGCCGCAATTGCACATAAAAGAACAATTATAAAAGCATGAATCTTCATTAAATACCTCCATTTTACAGCTTGCTTGTATTGAAAGTCAGCATTGGCAATCCTGCCCCATTCACGACGTGTGTCTTGGGGCAGCACTTCCAGTTGTAGCGCACAAACCTGGGACAATCAAGTTTGGAATGCACTATCACTGCCTCGCCCTCAATGCGGGCCTTTGCAGGATAAAACCGCTGCCTGCTCCAGTCAGCCACCTCAAATCCCTCAAGTTCGTCATCTGGTCCATTGGCATTGTGCAATCCATGGGCCCAATCAAATTCCAGCCTCAGTTCATTGCCGCCAAGAGGAACTGCTTCCCTAAAAATCGGTCCAGTTGGAACAATTTCGCCCTTGCCATAAGTGTCATGCAAAGCCAGATTTGCAAGCCGCAGTCCGAAACTGCGCTTGTCATGTGGATGTATGTCACGCTCCTCGCCAATGTCACAGCCTGGAATGATTCCTGCGTTCCTGCATTTTTGCGCCACGCGCCTCTGCGCATCCTGCACAGTAAGCCATTCCTCCTCGCCTGCGATGGCGAAATTTGCCAACTGCACAATGTAGAATGGGAAGTCGCCCTGCCCCCACACATAGCGCCAGTCATCTATCATCGCCGCCAGTTTTTCCTCATAGTCCCTGTACTGGCGCTCAAATGAGTCGCTCTCACCCTGATACCAGATTGCACCGCGTATGGCGTATGGCACAATGGGACGCACCATGCCGTCAAACAGGAAATGCGGATTATGCACCCTCTCAGGGCATGTGAACTCAATCGTCAACGGATGCCCCACATAGCGTATATCAGGGCTTAGAGGGAATTCATACTCCATACGAGCCTTCCATATTTCTGGCAGTTTGACACACGTCGCGTCGCCAAGCCTGCCCAGCCAATAGTCCCCAGCCTTGCCTGTAAGAGCCCCGTCAAAGAAATAGGAGAAAGCACGTACCGCTATCACAGCCTTGCTGCCCTTTACCAGTTCAGCAGGGACCTTGTAGCATCGCGGCGTATCCCAGTACTGCTCCTCAAAGTCCTTGCCCGTGGCCCCAATCTGAACGCCATTGAAATATGTGATGTCATGCTTGTCCACGCCGCCAAGATGAAGCACCAATTCCTGGTTCTCCCAAACGGAAGGTATGCTTACCGCGCACCTTAGCCAGGCAGCCCCGTTGCCGCCTATTCCCTGGACTTTCCATGAGCCTGGCACACGCATCAGATCCCAATCGCTGTCATCATAGTCCTTGGCTGCAAGCCCCGCCGCAAAACCGCTGTTGCCCAGATCATGACGCATATACTTGCTGAAGTCAACCGCAGACAACCCGCCCTTGATCTTGCGCACATCATCTGGAAGCACATCCCATTTCTCACGCTGATAAATCATGCGCTCCGCGACCTCCAGCGCATCCCTGGCACAATCCAGCCTCATCATCGCCTCCCTGCTCATCCAGGAATGCAGCGCTGTACCGCCATACGAGCAATTGATTATGCCAATGGGAATGCCCAGCTCCTTCCTCAGCCGCAATGCAAACCACGCACCAACCGCAGAAAACTCCGCCGCCGTGTCCGCGGTCGATTTCTCCCACTGCCCTTCTATATCATCATCAGGGGCACTCACCACTGGATGCGCCACGGTAATCATCCTGATATTGTCATCAATGCCCCCTTCATCAAGATACTGCTGTGTCTGCGCCTGCTTGTCATCCACGCCGAATGCCCGAAGCGGGAACTGCATGTTTGACTGCCCCGATGCAAGCCATACATCACCCACAAGTATGTCATCCACAACGCAAGTCTCGCCTGTCAAGCAGTCCTGCGCAGTCAGTTGATAAGGGCCGCCCTCCGCCATCGGAGGCATACGCAACTCAAAATAGCCCATCCTGTTGGCGGCTGTCGCAAGTTCATTCCCCGCAAAGTCCACCTTCACCTTGGCAAACGGCGTGCACCATCCCCAAACAGGAATCGGCTTCCGCCTCTGAAATACCGCGCCTTCACTTATTATCTTTGCAAATCTCATATTGCTCCTTTGAAAAGTGGACTGTGTACAGTGAACAGTGAACAGTGAACAGAGAACAGTGAACAGTGAACAGTGTACAGTGTATAAACATCCTTTTTTTAATTATACCAAACAAAAGTGGCAATGTATATTCCAGATTATACAAAAAATTACTCTACATTGACATTATTCATTTGCAGTCCTCAAAGTTGACATTATTTTATGATGTAATTTTGAAACTATTGCTTTAAACCTTGCGTTCGCTATGGTTTTCCTACTGGAGCAGCAGGGGGTTCGGGGGGGGGCAGCCCCCCGTCGTG
>JAFZZD010000319.1 GCA_017615955.1 Victivallales bacterium | reverse complement strand
GCTGTAGTTTATCTCCACAAGCGCCTGTCTCCCATCGGGGAAGTCGTGGATTGTGCGGCCTATCTCTGGCGGCTTGGCCACCAAATCCAACCCAAAGACCTTGGCAATCTGCCTATAAATCCTGTAAAGTCTCGGTGGCTTCTCATCAAGCACTGCCAATTCAGGCGCGGCATTGAGGAATATGACCTTGCCTTTGCCATAGTCGAAGCAGGTCATTGAGGGAGTCCCGTCTGAGCATTTGCCCAGAATCCGCGCCTTGCCAGGCAGAAGCCTTCGCGTGAAATCCTTATGGATAATGAACTTTTCGCGGCAGCCGTCAATACGGAACTCCAGGTCTTCCGGCGCATACGCAAGGTAGTCCACACGGCAGCCGAATATGTCCTCGAATGGCTGGAGATTGCCGTCCCCCGCATCGGTCACAAGCAATGACGCGCCATCATGCACACGCTTCGCAAGAAGCCCGTAGAATTGTCTGCCTGGACCTGAATTGCCCGAAATGGCAGGCAGCCAGTAAATCGCCTTCTTCGGAGGCAAGCCATTGATCTCACTGGATAGGAACTCGACCTCCAGGCCAGCCTGTTTCGCCAGCACAAAGGCACCATACGCCACCTGCCACTGGTTCTGCCCAGGCGTGAGAATCACCAGCGCATCCACGCGGCGCGGCGGCAAATATGGCAATTTCTCCGCAATGCGCTGTTTGAAACGCCTTATCTCCAGGGCGGCTGGCTTCGGGACGCCGTCAGCGGTCAGCAATCCAAGTTCCCGCTCCATCGCCACCCAGCAATATGGGGCCTGCGGCAATCTATCCTGGTCAAACGCGCACCACCACAGAAACGCCAGGCAATCGTGTACCCACACGGAGGCAAGCGCCGTGCGAAGATATGCGCAGCGCCTATCCTCGGACAGCACCATTGGCCCTAGCGAGCCAATCTCCTCCACGAAAGCTGGCTTGACATTGCCAGGCACCCCGCGATAGAAGAGCGTTTCCGCCGTGCTGTGAAAGACCGCTGGCGGCGCATTGAGCGGGCTTTTGCCGCAGAACTCCGTGAAACATGGATATGGATGGGTTGTCAATGCATCGTAGTGCGCACTCTGCTCAAACAGATTCCAGGGCTGGCTCGACTGGGAATTGGGGCCGTGCATGCCCGTCCAGATGGGACGTGTCCCATCCACCGAACGTATCTTTGCGGCGATGAAGTCAAGCCAATGGGCGGCTTCCGCCACCGTCGCCTTGCCGAGGCAATTGCATTCATTGCCAGGCTCCCAGGCAACAATCGCAGGATGCCCCTTCAGTGCGGTCACGAAGCCGAGAATGAAGCGTCCCTCCCAAAGCAGTGCCTCAGCGTCGCTTATAAGATTGCGCCCCTCCAGGACGGGCGGCGCAAAAAGCCGCCCGCTCATCCAACCAGTCAGCAGAGCCACCACCAACTTTATGCCGTGCCTTGAAGCGCAGTCGGCCATTGCCATAAAACGCTCAAGCATTGTGTTGTCCAGGCCCAAATCGCCAGGAGAGAGAGGCTGCCCTGACGCATCGCCGTAACCGACCGCATCGCCAAAACAGCCACGCATCTGCGTCACTGGCTGAAAATCTGGCCAAAGCGGAAACACCCGCAGCATAGTGATACCCAATTCGGACAGTATCGCAAAGTCCCGCTCCACCACATCCTCACGCCAGTCCCGCCACATGTACATGCCTGCGTGGCTGGCCCAGTAGTTGCACCCTATCTCAATTTTTCCGTGTTGCAAAGGCTGTTTTTTCATATTACGAATCCAAATTATTTCTATGATAAATGCGCAACCGCTTATTTGTCGTCTTCCAAATCTTCAATTTCCATATCGCCTTGAATTATGGCCTTGTAAACATCTACAAGCTTTGGATTGAATGTTGCCGACAATGAAATTGCCATCATATCACAGCGTAGCTCAAGCAATTTTTCAAGGCTGGCTTCCTTGTCCATATTTCTCTTTTCAAGATAATGACGGATCTGGTCGCACATTTCCTCGTAAAGAATGAAGGCACTGTAAAAGTTCTTTATACCTTCCAGAGGTATTGAATGCTTCTTTGATATTTCCTTCAATTTATCATTGACAAACTTCTTAGCTTCATCATTTAATTCAATCATTTTGAAATCACCTCTTTAGATATATGCCCCGAAAGCACGCAGCTTATTGCGCAAAACCTCTACATCCACGCCATGCACCGAATTGTCCGCGCCATCAGCAGCCATGGACGCGGCAATTCCAGCCGCCTGTCCTGTGATAAAGCAACCAGGCATCACGCGGATTGAGGCAATCATATAGTTGTCAGCCGAAATGCAACGACCTGCCACAAGCAGGTTGTCAATGCCCTTGACAGCCAATGCCCTGTATGGTATGCCATAATGCTCGCCCTTCTCATATCTGGCGCCTGGCGCCGTGAAATCGTTTTTGAAGCGCAGGAATTCCTGATAGGATGCATCGTATGGATGTATGTCTATACCGTATGCGAAGTGACCAATTTCGTCTGGGAAGGAGCGCCTCTGGAAAAAGTCATCCCTGACCAATGTGTAGTCGCAGACGATCCGCCTGGATTCCCTCACGCCAAGCAGCGAGGCCGTCCCCGCGACAACGGCGTTTTCAAAACCAGGCACACATTCCCTGTAGAAGCGCTCATATTCAGGCATGATCCTGCGCCCCTGAAGCCAGCCTTGGGTACGGCTCTCTGGCTTCGTCGCGTCAAGGCCAAATATATGCCCCACATTCCCGCAGCCAGTGTCCCCATTGGCCTGCGAAACACCAGTCAAATGCCAATCTGGTATTTTGAAATATTTGCCTGCTTCAATCGCCTTTGTCAGCGTTTCGAACAACTCGGCCCTATGAGGGGTGAACTTCTCCCAGTCAATGCTGCTCCAAAACGAGCAGAGCGATGCTGGCATGATCTTGCCATCCTTGTTTCCAATGTGGTATTCCGCACCAGCCAGCGTTGAAAGGATTCCGTCGCCTGTGGCATCAATGAATACCTTTGCCTTCACGGCACAAAGGCCATCTGCCATGGAAAGCACCGCGTGTGTGATTCGGTCTCCCTCTTTGATCACGGAGACCATCTTCGCCTCGAACTGGAAACTTGCGCCGGCTTCCAGCATGATGTCATCATAAATCCGCTTCAGCACTTCAGGCTTGATTGTGTGTCTTTGTCCGCGCCCATCGCCATAGCCGTTGTATGCCTCCATTCGGTCGAATACCAGGTCGCCAAAGCCAGTGCAAAGCGTATGCACGCCATCGGAATAGCCAGTGAAGAATGGAACAAGGCCAGCGGTGCCCATGCCGCCAAAGCAACCAATTGCCTCGGCCAAAAACACCTTGGCTCCCTGCTTTGCAGCCGCATACGCAGCAGCACATCCAGCAGGGCCGCCACCCGCCACAAACACATCACACTCGCAATATGTCCGTAAATCCAACTTCAGCTCAACCATTAGCTTTCTCCTGCGTCATTTCTGGATCTGCTGCAACTCACCACTGCCCGATAAAAGATTTCAAGTCTTTAAATAATCGAGGTACTTTAAACCGCGGTTTAAATAACTCAAGGAAACTCCAGATTAAATAGTGACCAAACCTGAAGCATGAAGTAATCCACTTTCCTCGGACAGAAAATCAAGTTCTAAAAGTAAACGCTATTTTCCCCGTATGGGTAGGTAATTGGCAATCCGGCCCCGCTGGGGCCGTAGGCTTCAGAGGGGCAT
>JAFZZD010000318.1 GCA_017615955.1 Victivallales bacterium | reverse complement strand
CCTGAATGGGCGCCGCCTCGGCGCCCACATGCACATCGGCGCCCCCAGTTATTTTTGTTTTAGGCTCTTGCAAATATGCCTGTTTATTGTTATACTTTGCCCGTGAATGACACTGTTTATGACATAGTTAAAACAAGAGGACGGAATCATGAAAAAGCATTTTACTCTGATTGAGCTTCTGGTCGTCATTGCGATTATTGCCATACTTGCGGCCATGCTGCTGCCTGCGTTGAGCAAGGCAAGGAACAAGGCGCGCACCATTTCCTGCGCCAACAACATGAAGCAGTTCACCACAATCGATGCCATCTATTCCGAGGAATATGATGACTGGATAATGCCATCCGCCTGGAAGGACGGGAGCGGTTCACCACCTAGCTGGATCCCTTTGATGATAGGCTATCTTGCTCCTGGAAACAGCTTTTCTTCCAGCGTGACTGGCATGAAGGCAGTGCCTCAGCTGGTGTGCCCTGGCGAACCCATCAAATGGGGCAACTACAATAATCACTTGTTCTCATATACTCACTATAACCGCAACACTGTCTGCGGCTCATGGTCCATGCGCAATTCCGAGTATGCATCCTATCGCCAGAATTTCCGTATGAAGAGACAGGGTGAATTGAGCCAGCCTTCAATTGCCATATTCTTCTGCGACAGTGCGACGCTTGACAATCATTCCTTCGCTTGGTGGGCGGCGTATGGGCGTGGCTGCGGCAAGCACAATGGCGGCGTCCTTACCACACCTGAGGCGACCAGCTATGTCATCTATCGCTATGGTGACGCCAACATGACCTTTGGCGACGGGCATGTGGAAACCAGGCATGACCCATACGTCAGCATGGCAGAGGACGCCTACAAGACAAAGGGCTTTGACATCGGCCGCAGCAAAGGCATATGATTTTGATTAACTGTCCAACAAGGGGACAGGCATTTTGGTAAATTGAGGAGATTGAAAAAGAAATGAGCACACTTGCCATTGATGGTGGAAAGAGAGTTTTTCCAGAGGGTTTTGCATTTGAGGGATGGCCGCCGGTCTATCCAGAAACCGCCGATAAGATGAAGGAGTTGTACCTCTCGCATGCATGGAGCTACAACGGCAAATACGAAAAGCAGTTCAGCAAGGACTTCGCGAACTACCATGACGCGGAATACGGCGTCTTCATGGTGAACGGAACCGTCACCATTGAATGTGCGCTGGCGGCGCTGGGCGTAGGCCCTGGCGACGAGGTCATCGTCCCCAGCTGGACTTGGCTGGCCACTGGCACGGCTGTGGTGTTCCTGGGCGCAACGCCTGTCTTCGTGGACGGCGAGGCGGACACGTTCTGCATGGACCCCGCAGCATTCGAGGCGGCAATCACACCGCGCACAAAGGCAGTGGTTCCAGTGCACCTGTTCGGCTCAATGGCGGACATGGACCGCATCGTGGAAATCGCCCGCAAGCACGACATCAAGATCGTGGAAGACTGCGCACATGCCCACGGCGGCAAGTGGAATGGCAAGGGCGTTGGCAGCCTGGGTGACATCGGCAGCTTCAGTTTCCAGCAGTCCAAGATCATGACCTCTGGCGAAGGCGGCATCTGCATTACCCGCAACGAGAAGTACCGCGAACTCTGCTATCGCCGCAAGCACATCGGCAATCCAGGCTTCCCATACCGCGTGACTCCCACGCCCTCGCCTATCGACTATCTCTGCCACAACTACCGCGGCACCGAAGTCCAGGCGCTGATTCTGCTGGACCAGCTGGCGCACCTCAAGGAAGACACCAAGCTGCGCATGGACAACGTGGCATACCTCCGCGCCGGACTTGAGCAGATCCCTGGCATCGGCACCCAGAAGCCTGGCCGCTGCGCCACCGAGCAGAGCTACTACGTGTTCGGCATCACCGTGGAGCCAGAGGTGCTCAAGGAAGGCAAGACGAAGGCTGACGTGATCGCCGCCCTTAACGCCGAAGGCGCAGTTGAACTCTTTGCTGGCTGGGGCGCCACCACATACAAGCAGACACTGTGGAACATCTCGGAAAAGCACTACCGCGTGGAGAGCTTCGAGGTGGTGGAGAACATCATCAAGAACAAGATCATCCTGCTGGACATCCGCTGGCTTATGGACCGCAAGAACATCGACATGCTGCTTGAGGCATTCCGCAAGGTGATGAAGGAATACAGCAAATAAGCCCGCTGGCTGGCGGCCTGCGGATTTCCGCCCCGCTGCTGCGGAGGCTTTGTGAGCGATGG
>JAFZZD010000317.1 GCA_017615955.1 Victivallales bacterium | reverse complement strand
CCACACAACTGGACGGCCAGATGGGCGGAAACATTGTTGTTTGCATATTTACAGAGCTACCTTCATCCTGACGCGCGGCCAATGGCCGCGCGGAGCAGCGTGCCGCACGGAACTATCGTGCTATGTCGCTTGGCACCATGGGCAGCAGCACGCGGAAGCCTACATCGGAGGGGCACAGCATTGAATCGTGGGCGCGTCCCAGCGGCATGTAGCGGCGTGGCGTGGAGGCGCTGCCTCCCTTGATTATGCGCAGTCCCGTGCCGTCGTTGAATGGCGTCGATGTCCATTCCCGCACGTTTCCTGCCATGTCCAATGCCCCGAAGAGCGAGATGTCTTCAGGGAATGAGCCTGGCGGGGCCCAATGCCCGTATTGTACATGGGCGGCTGCGTTGTCCAGGAAGAATGCCTTTTCGCTGCTGTAGTTGTTTCCCCATGGATAGAGGCGACCGTTTACGCCTCGTGCGGCTTTTTCCCATTCGGCCTCGGATGGCAGTCTGCAAATGCGCCCCAGCAAGGCACCATACCAGCGGCAGTATGCGTCTGCCGCTTCGGATGAAATGCCCACGACTGGCCTGTCTGCCAATATTTCCCTGGCAAATCTGCCGTCTGCATCCCAGGCTGGATAGGGAATTGCGGTATTGGATAAGGCAATCATGGGCATGCAGCTTTCCTTCAGTTCCTTTGGAAGCTGTTCCCAGAATATCTTGTATTCGGCAAAGGTAACCTCGTTTTTCCCTATGAAGAAGTTCTGAACTTCCTGAAGTTCGCCTTTGTCCTCGGATGAAATGCCTCCTACATAAGCTCTGCCCGCTGGCACGAAGCAAAAGCCATGGGGTATGCTTTTGGGCATTTCCACTTCAATGTTGTCCAGTTGCCCGCCGGTCACGGCAATATGGTACTTTACGGCTGGCAGTCCCTCTGCCGTGAATACAAGCATGTATTCCCCATTTGACAGATACAGGTTCTTGACTGGAAGTGCAACGCCTCTGCCTGGAGGCAGATTGGCGTTGCTCCCATTCCAGTAGCTTGGGTTGTTGTCCTGGCTGGCGTCTCCCTCTGTGGCAATCGGGAAAATGGACAACTTTGCGTTGGGCGCGGAGGCCTTGATTTGCTGGATATGGGAATCGCCCTTTATTGCGTAGCGGGCGCTGGAAACCGCGTTCCGCAATGTCGCGCCGCAATTTGAAAAGTTTCCGAGGTACCTGCTGTCCAGATTGTCCAGGTATTTTTGCAATTCCATCATGCGTCCGAATTCAATGTTGAAGAACAGCCTGCTGGCAAGTATTTCCTCCTGGTACTCTATGGTTGTGCTGCGCCGGCGGAATCTGGAGGGCATCGAGTTCAAGTAGAACAGCGCGGTTTCATAATGCACGTCGATTTCCGTAAGTGTCTTGCTATGCCTTTCAATGGGCATCCTGGAAGCGCGCCTTTCCTTGATGCGCTCAGTTTCAACCAGCCTTGCCTGTTCAGCTATGGCGAAATTCTGCTTGGACAAATCCATGCACCTGTTGAAGGTCATCCAGTCAAACACATGAAGTATCAATGCGAATGCCAGTATAGCCAGGACTATGCTTGATATTGCCACAGTTCGCAGTTGGTTGCGCTGGAAATAGCGGCGCAGGCTTGTCGCTATGTTGCCTCTGTAGGCTTGGATGGGGCGGCCTTCCTGGAAGGCGAATATGTCCGAAAGAAGCTCCTGTACATTCAGGTAGCGGTTGTCTGGCCTGGTGTTCATTGCCTTCAGGCAGATTTTTTCTATTTCAACTGGCAGCGAACGTGCGTTCTCATAAAGCCTGGGACGCTGGAATCTGCCATTGCGTATGGCGTCCGGCACATCCTTGTCGGGCACATTGTGGAATGGGTTGTAGCATGTCATCAGCTCGAACAGCATGACGCCTAGTGAATACACGTCGCTGCGCACGTCTAGCGACGAAACCTGGCCATTGGCCTGCTCGGGGGACATGTAGCGGAGCGTCCCGTTCATTTCGCCGTCCATAGTGGGATTGTTGCGCTCCACGGTCTGGTCCAGGTCCTCACCATCTGGCTCTACGCTCAAGTTGCCCTTGGGGGCGAAGCGTGCCTGGGAATCCTGTACGGGCTTGTGCACCCCATGCACAAGCCCCCAGTCAATGATTGTGACTTCGCCATAGTTGCCCACACGTACGTTCTCTGGCTTCAAGTCCCTGTGAAGCACCTGCTTGCTGTGGGCGTATGCCATTCCCTGGCAGAGGCGTATGAATATGGAAAGACGCCTGTACCACGTGTAAACCCAGGTGTATGCGGGATTGCCGTTTTGCAGCTCGAATATTATGTGCCGCAGCGAATCGCCGCGGAGACGCTTCATTGTGAAATACACGCCTAGCTTGGGGCTTATGCCAAGCGAATAGATGGGCACGATATTGGGGTGCTCCAGCTGCGCCGCCGCCTGCGCCTCCTTCACCATCCTCTCCACATAGTCGGAGCGCATGCGCAACTTGCTCTGCAATGTCTTGAGCGCGACAGCCCGGCCCAGCACCTTGTCCGTCACCAGGTCCACATTGCCGCTGCTGCCAGCACCGAGAAAGCCAATCTTCTCCAGGTCGGGTTCGATGAATTTGTCTGGAAGTCCCAGCCTTTCCGCCTCAATCCTGTAGAATGCCTCCAGCTCCTCGCTGCTAGTCTCTATGTTTTCGTTTTCTGGCATTTATGCTTGTTCCTGAAATAGAAACCATAACATAGCTGAATTTGCCAAGTAAGCAAGCGTTGATGTGCAAGGCAAGCTGCTCCGCGCGGCCAGGGGCCGCGCGTCAGGACGCAGGACTTCCAGCCGCCT
>JAFZZD010000316.1 GCA_017615955.1 Victivallales bacterium | reverse complement strand
GATCCAGTCATAGCCAGAGGGAAGCGCAGGCACGCTGGCTTTCATAGCAGGCTGCTTCCAGGCGTAGGGAAGCCATGTGATGACAGGCTGCGACAGGCCCTCCGCCAGCAGCATTACAGTGCCGCCATTCATGTCCCTTTCTCCAAGCGACACGATTTCAGGATTCGCATAAAGCTCGGGTTTTTCATTGCCCTGCCTCTGCATAAATAGGCGTCTGCTGTCATTCAGCTCAAGCGCCCCGTTCTCCACGGCATCGATATAGTTCACCCACAGCTTGTCAGGAAGCTTCTCAGCCTTGCTTGACAATGAAATCTCCAGCACAGCCGGCATGGGAAGGGCTCTGCCGTATTCATGCCTGCGGTATATCACATCGAATCTGTACTTAGGCGTCTTCACCATGCGCAGGTTCTTTATCTTCACCTTCGCGTCGGTTACCCTTATGTTCATAAACGCGGAGCCTTTGCCCTTGTACTTGAAGTTCTCAAGGACGTTCACCACATAGTACCCGCTGCGTATCCCCTTGTGCTGCTGATATGAGGGGCCCAGGTTCACAAACCAGGGGAAAAGCATATATGCGTTCGGCTTTGCCTCCAGCACCTCAAGCTCATATTCCAAATAAGGGTACTCATCCGAGAACTGCACGGCTATTCCGTCCGAATTGGACTTGCCCTGCTGGGGCTCCACGATGAAGCCGTCCTCCGCCTCCGTGAACTTGAGCCTGGAAGAAAACCACTTCCCGCTGTAGTTGTTGCTATTGTCGAACTGCATATTCCTGCCAGTCTCCATCCAGAGTGTATTCTCATCAGGATTCCTGACAATCTCCGCAGAGGCCAATGCCACAATGCCAATCAAAAACAGCAACAGTCCCTTCATAACACCTCCGTAAAAAATTCCAGCAAGCAACAGAGGCAATTTCGCGCCAGTTCTGAAATTACCTCAACAGTTTATATTTCAAGAACAGCCCCCAGCAATCCTATTATGACCTCGTTTGCGACGCCCCTGACTGTGAAGGATTCCAGCTCCTTGTTCTTCTTCAGGTCTATGTGCACCACGATTCCATGGCAGCCATCGGCAAAATAGAAGCACTCGCACTCCTGCTCTATGTTCGGAAGCAGGAAGTCATCGAAATTGACGGGATTCACCAGCTGGAGCACTTTTTTCGTCCCGTCCTTGTAATTCACCGTGATCTCACCGTTCACCACGCCGTTCTGCATGGCGTTCGTGCCGCCGATGATGAAGCAGTCCAGCGCCTTTGCGCATCCGTTGAGGGGAACGCTGAACTCCGTCGGGAAATTGTCCCATATCGAGGCGCAGGCCACATTGTCGCCAGTTGCAGGCGTCCTGAACGACCATCCAGAATCCAGTGCGTATATGCCGCCTGGCGCATTGCGCAGGGCATCGTCATTTATGACCACCTCGTTGTGCCCGTAGTGGTTCCACTCCCAGGCATAGCGCCCGCATTTGCGCGCTCCTATCGAATATCCCTTCGGGCGCGGCGACATGAAGTCACGCTTGTAGATATTGGTCATCTCCGCATTGAATGCACTGGAGCAATCCACCTCCACTGCATTTGCCGGAGGCGTGGCGTGCGGCGGGCGCTCGGGCAGCTCAGTCAGCAATTCAGGAGCCTCGCCGACTTCCTGTTCGGAAACGTATT
>JAFZZD010000315.1 GCA_017615955.1 Victivallales bacterium | reverse complement strand
GGCACGCTATTCCGCGCGGCCATTGGCCGCGCGTCAGGACGCATGACCGCCATCCGCGCCTTGCAGGCACAACACCACAGTCCACAGACAACTACTTCTGCTTGTCCAGGACAATGTCCTTGACTACCACAGTGCCATCGGAATGGCTGTTGTAGAGATACAGGAACACAGTTTCGCCAGAGGCGGGTGCGTGGAATACAGCCTGCTCCTTGTGGAATGCGCCGTCCAATGGCACATTCTTCGCCAACTGCGCCAGTTGTGGATATTTCTTGTTCGCCGCGTCGTAATATCCAACGAACGCATAGTGGTGCGTGATGTGCTTGCTTATGCCCTGGGTCTTGCTGATCTGGAATGAGATGCTGTAGTTTGCGTCAGGCTGCACATTCAGTGTGACCTTCCTGATCTGCTGCTTTCCAGGCGAGGGAGGCATGGTGATTGTGGTGCCGCTCAAGGGTTCCAGATGGTCCTTGAACAAAGGATATTTCACAAGCAATTCATCCTTGAGGGCAGTTGCCTTCGCCTTCCATTCCTCCTGGTTTTCCGCATTGAAGCCGCGTATGACCATCTTGTACAAAGGAGACTTGAAGCCTGCGGAGAGCAGTTTTGGCAGCAGCAGTTCAAAATACTGCTTGTGGTAGCCCTTTACGTTCCAGACCTTGTTCTGGCCAGGTGCGTCGCTGAAGTCCGCCAGGAATGTAAGATGCGCGGCCTTGCTGTCCGCCAGGTATTGTGAAATGCAGTAGCATCCAGCTTGCTCCCTGACTGGCCAGGTTATGTTGCTCTGGGTGGGCTTTGGCTCCGGCAGCGGGAATTTGCCCTCGCGAGAAGTGCCGTTCATCTTGAACAGGATGTAGTCGGTGCTCTTGTTGCTCCAGCATTTCTGGAAGATGTACATTGAATGGAACGGCTGGTCCGCCTTGGCCTCGACCTGCTTGCTTATGTCCAGCCCTTCTGGCGTAAGACGCCAGATGACCTCCAGCTGAAGATTGGCCAGATTGGTCACCTTGTGAAGCACGATTTCCTGCCCGATGACAGTGCCCGCCTGTATGACGCCTGGCCTGCCATCCACAGTCATGCTTGTCTCCTTCACCACCTCGCTGCCACCCTCGCTGTGGCCGGCGCCGATGTACTTTCCGCTGGCAGGGCAGAACACGGTGCCGTACCAGCCAGTGCGCGTGCCCAGTTCAACGTCCTTGTAGAAAATCTGCACAATGCTGCACTTGGCCTTCTCGCCGATGTCGAACACAATCTTGTAGTCGCCAGACACCAGAGTCATGTCAGGTATGGCAAACGCACTCATGCACAATGCAAACGCTGCAATCAAAAAACACCTGATTTTCATGTACTAATTCTCCTTATAGTTTCTCAATGACTATGTCATCGCAATAGACAGTGCCCTGAGACTTAACGTTGTGGATAAAAAGCCCCGTATTATGCAGTTCCCCATCGGTGGTGAACTCGGTACTGAACTGATGCCAGGCTTCATCCGCAGGCACCTTGGCCTCCTTGTAGAAGTAGTGCTTCAACTTGTTGCTCTTGTTGTAGTTGGACACGGAGACGCGGCAGGTGGAGGCACCTTCCTTCCGCAGCCAGAGGGACACCCTGTAGCGTGTGCCTGGATCCAGCTGCAAAGTCAATTTGTGGTTAATGGTCTTGGTCGCATCGCCCTTGATTTCCAGGCAGCCCCTGCCAGTGCGGGCCTTTGCATTCTCCATTTCATCAAAGCCTTCCTTCGCAGGAGAGGATCCAGGCACCAGAATGCCGTAATGACTGCCCAATTCCGCAAAGTCAAAAGTCTCAAAGCGCTTCAATTCCTCAGCAAAGTGCTTTGCCTCGTTGGCGTCGTTGCTCCACAGCTCAAGTCTCTGCGGTGCAATCTCCAGTTGCACAGTGCCTGGCTTGAGCATCGTGCAGGAGCCGTCCGCCTTGCAGGAATACCATGGCCCCTTTTCAGGCACAATGGGCACTGCCTTCTGCGCAGTCTCCGCCGTGTTCAGGAAAATCACCACGGACTTGCCGTCCCTGGCCCTCCAGGCACTGCTCAATATGGCGGGCAGCGTGACGTTGGCTGGCTTGCCGCTTCCCTGTCCCCAGAGCGTGGTCTGCTGCACTGGCGCCTCCTGGTAGCGCACGGGATGCTCCATGTCCCCGCCGTTCATATAGCCTAGCAGCATCTTCCGTGTATGGCAAAGGCGCTTGGCATACAAGGCAAAGGCTGGACGCTTCAGGTACGCGTATGTGAACCAGCCTATCTGCTCGCCATTCACCAATTGCGTTCCTGATTTCACAAAATGGGACAAGAACGTGCCCTTGCCAGAATTGTCATACACACGGCCCATGAAATGGGTATGCCCCGCATACACAGCAGCAAACAGAGGAATCTGGTTCTGCTGCACCCAGCGCCAGGGCAGGTACCCGTCAAACAAATTAATGTAAGCCTCATTGGCATCCTCCGTGGTGTGGATCACATCGGGGAATTGGGCAAGTTCCTTGTTGATGCGGGCGAACATCTCATTATAGCCACGAACCCAAGCAAATGCATCGCCAGGAATGTGGTTGTGCTTTTCGTCATCGCCAGGATAGCAGGGGAAAGGCCGCGATGCACCAACCTGGTCGTGATATATGCCCTTGAAGCCCGCCTTCGCCACATTCACGCAGGAGTTCGCCATGGTCTCCTGCCACACTTTCGCATTTGGGCACATGACCACGTCCTCGCAGGCTTCGCGGTAGCGTTCCTTGTTCAGGCTGCCGTCCCAGTTCACCGCCGCGCTAGGCTTGCCCTTGGTACTGTATTCCCAGTCGCTCTTGTATCCAGGCCCGTCCAGTTCGGCCCAGAGGCGCGTGTCAATATATGCCGTGGTGAAAATGCCATCCTTCAGCATCCTCTCGTTTGCCTCCTTCACGCCCTCCTTGGGATTGAAATGTGGCCAGCCGCCCTTGCCATTGTCCGCCCAGCGATACCAGTGCACCGAGAATGGCATGTCCATGAATTTGCGTATGCCAGCCATGAGGCTCGGCATTTTCTTCAGTTCCTTCTCATTGAATGTCCAATGGCTCATCCAGAAGCAGTTCTCCTCAAACCAGGGCTGCTTCTTGCGGGGCTTGATGTTGGCAAGCGCAAAATGCTTCTTGTAAACCTGCGCCGCATCGAACCAGTCGCCCTGGAATGAACGCAACCTGACATGGGCATAGAATGGCACGTCGCCATGCTGCGCCTGGGGGAAAGTCCACTGCACCATAAGGTTGCCCTTCCTGCCCCTTGGCGCATAGCGGTGTATGCCGTATGCGCTGTTTTCAGGCGAGAAATAGATGCCTGATGCGTCATCGTAGTATGCGCCAAACTGCATTGAAAGATGCCCGTTGGGATACCAGCTCCCCTGTGGCAGTTCCGTCACCAGTGGATTGGGAATGTTGACGCCGCCCTGCAATGGATGCACCAGGCAGTCCGTCCCCACATTCTTATGCGCAAACTGCAATATGGGGAACACCACATTCACAGGCAGTTTTTCCTTGTCAAAGCCGATTGCATCCATGGAGAAATCCGCAGTGTCGCCGCTGAATGACATGTTCATATACACCAGACGATTGTCAGGAAGCCTCCAATATGCAAGCCATGCGGCTGCGCCCTTGCCGCTCTTCACTGGAAGGCAGCACCACGTATATTCGTATGGGGAAATTGCCTTCAGCTTCTTGCCTTCTGGCAATTCCAGCTTCCAGGTCAAGGGTTCGTTTCCAAGCAGCTCGCGGCAAAGGGAATTGCCGCAATGTTCGCGTATGCCCAGCAGAGGCGAGGTACCAATGCCCTCGCCTTCCAGCACCAAAACATCCCATTTTCCTGTTATGAACAAACGCAAGGTGCTTTTTCCTACGGAGGACGAGATTAGTTTTTCTCTGCTCGCCTTTGGCATCTTGCGGAGATTGCCATCCTCCAATGGCTTGCCGCCCTGCCCCAGCTTCTTTGCAATCCTCGTTGCATCCTTCTCGGCAAATACTTTCTCATTTGACTTCAGCAATTCCATTGCCTGGCTTTCGGGCAGACCATTGACCACGGACTTCTTCAATGCATCAAGCATCCACTTGCCAGCATCGGAGGCATTCTTCTCCAACTTCGCAAAGGCATCCAGGCATTCTTGCGAAAGCCTGTGCGCCTGGCGGAATGACAGCTTCACCAGCTTGGATTTGGAAACCAGTTCCTGCACTTCTTCCTCTTCCAGCGCCTTGGGCACGATTTCCAGTTCCGCCATACTGCCCTTGAAGCCCCATTCCTCGTCCTTTATGCCCTGGCCCTTGCCAATGATAATCGGCTGCTGGTTCAAGTTGGGGACGCCCTGCACCTCCTGAAGGTGAACCAGTTCTCCATTCATGTAGAACTTGACAGTGGTCTGGCGCCTTCCCTGCGCCACGTCTATCTGGGGCAGCATTGTAACAGTCCATATTGCCCAGGTGCCCAGCTTATGGGCCTTGCCCCCAAGTTTCAGCGGCACCTTCCATTCGCCGCCATCCTTGAAGTTGAGATACATCTGATTCACCCAGGCATCCGCCCTGCGGGCGAAGACGAATTCGTCGCCCTTGGAGGCGATGACATCCATGTTGTAGATAATGGCCTTGTTCTCGTCAAGCCCCCTGCCCTCGATCTTCGGCGTTGAGCGGAACTTGACTGCGGCACTTATGGTAAGGCCACGTTCGCCAGCATTCATTGCCTCGCTTCCCTGTACGGTCGCGC